>JAIXOF010000005.1 GCA_027486935.1 Cyanobium sp. C1_MAG_00004
AGTCGGGGGAGGGCGCCCTCCCCGCTCTGCCTTCCACTTCTCGCCCCCCCCTTTACGCCCGGTGCCAGTCCTTGCCGAGGGACTGGCGCCCAGCTGGCACCGGGATTCTCCTTCTGGACGGCGCGCCCTGCCTACGTGTGAGTGCATCCCAATCGGCGCCCTCGAGGTTTTTCGTCTCGCGCGCACTCCCCTTCGCCCCTCGCGCGGGAAGCGGTGGCTTCCGCGCAAGCCTAGCTATACCGCCCGGGGCGTCTTCCGCACGACTGGCAAGTGTTTGCTCCTAACACTCATCCCGCGGCTCTTGGGCTTGCGGTCGAGGGGTTAGAGCTCGAAATTTTCGCTCTCCTTTCTGACTCGATCGCTTCCCCTTTCCTCTCCCCTCTCTGCTGCCCGTGCAGGCCGCGCGCCCCCGTCTCTACTCCTCGCCGCCCTCCGCCGGCTCGCCGGCGGCGGCCTTTTGGCGGGTTACAGCTTGCGTTTTTGCGGCCAGACGCGACGTGGGCCGGGGTGGGCGCCCGCTAGCGGCGGCCGCCCACGAGCCTCTCTTCGCGGCCTCCCCTCCATCCCTCGGGACGCACGCGCCTTCTTCCCGCCACCTGACGTGTGAGTGCCCGACCGTTGTCGCCCAAGGAGCGACCTTGTCTTTCATCGCGGGGTACACCTCGCCATCTTTCTCGCCTCCGTGCCCTGTACGCCTTGCCCTTCTCGACCTTCCTTCCTTCCTTCCGCCCGCGTGGTCTCACACCCCATTTTGTGCGCGCCTCCCTTCCCCCGACGTCTTCCCCTTCCCCACAACTCGCGCGCAGGATTTGCGCAGCATGGCGACGCACGTGAATGGGTGGGACTACAAGGGCGGCCCGAGTTCCTCTCAGCCGCCCCTCGCCATCACGCGGCGCATGGGCACATCCCCGACTCCCCCCTGCGCCTACCCGGGCTGGATGCTCGCCCTCGAGGCCTGGATCCGCTCCCGACCCGCCGACCACCAGCACGCCTTGCGCGGGCTCTTCTGCAAGATGGTCGGCAACATCACGGGCCCCGCCCTCGACTTGCTCGAGCGCAAGTGCTCGCCCTTCGTCTCCGTCGCCGTTGTGGTGTCCGCCGCCGGCGGCGCCATGGCCTCATGGTGCGAGCTCCTCGCCGTCCTCCTCGACAAGTGCGCCGACACCATCGCCCAGCCCTCGGTCGACCCCGCCAAGTTCAAGCTGCAGCTCGAGCGCCTCATGGTCTTCTGCATGGCCTGGGCCGTCGGGTCCGCGCTGGGGCCCGAGGACCGCGCGCGCTTCGACGCCTACGTGCGCTGGGTCTCGGCAGAGGCGTGCCCCGAGGCCGGCGTCGGCGAGACCGTCTACGAGTACGTCGTCGACGACCGCACGCTCGAGTGGGTGCGCCGCAAGCCGCCCGCGTGCATCTACCCCAGCCAGGCGAAGCTCGGCCTGAGCGTGCTCCTCGGCCCCGCGACGGACTCGACGCGCGTCGTCTCTCTCCTCCTTCTCGGCGGCCCCATCAAGGCCTCGGCCTCGACGGCCAACCTCGTCTTCGGCCAACCTCGTCTCGCCACCCGGTTCGCCTCCACGCGCCTCCTCGACCCCTGCAACCTCCCCCTTTCGCCCCTCCCCGGCGCGCCCCGGGAGTCGACCGAGGCCGGGCTCGACGACGCCCCCTTTGGCGGCCGGAACATCACCTGCATCGTCGACGATTGGTCAGTTCCGGGCGATGGCCGCGCTGCCCGCGACGTCGTCGATGTCTCCGAGCTCGCCCTCTTCGAGTATGCGCTGGTCCAAATCAACCGCTTGCGCCGCGTCATGGGCAAGACGGATTTCGCCGGCGGCAAGGAGGCTTCGGGGCCCCAGGTCGCGTCTCAGGAGCGCTCCTCGGGGGGCGACGAGTGCGAGCCCGATGGCCGCGTCCTGAGCCCCGCTGTCGAGGCGCTGGTGCGGCTCAGCTCTTTCGGACTGGACGGCCTGCGCCACTCGTCGCCGGACGCGTCTGCGGCGGCTCCGGCGCCAGCGTCGAGCGTCTCACGCGCCAAGCGGCGTGCCAGGCGCAAAGCCGCCTCTGCGGCGCGGCGCGTCACCGTCCACGCCCGCGGCCCGCCCCGGAACGCGGAGCGGCACAGGGTCGCCCTCGAGCGGGTCCGTGCGCTGTTTTCCCGCGCAGAGAAGATGCGGGCCCGCGCGGCGGCGAGTGTGCGGCCCTGGGTGTGGGCCGCGGCCGCCACTTCCCCGGCCGCCAGTTCCGCGACCGCAGCCGCCAGTTCCGCCGACGCAAGCCAGCCGGCCACTTGCTCCTGGGCGCCCCCCACGCGCGAGGAATGCAAGGCGGTGCGCAGGGCCCGCGCGGCCGAGGCCCATGCGGAGCTTGCCTGCGTTTCGCTCTTCGCCGCCTGGACGCTGCAGGACGCCGGGCGCGCGAGCGCCGCGGGCGGCCGCCCGGTCGGCCGCCGCGCGCGCGAGGCAGCCATCGCCTCCTTCGTCGCGGACATCAGGGCGCTGGCGCTGCGGTACGGTGGCGTGGGCACGCCGCAACCCGCCGAGGGCACGCCGCAGTCGTCCACCCAGGGCGCGTTCCTGTCCGGCGGGGGCGCGGCGACGCCCGACGACGACGCCGCCGTCGTCTCTCTGCTGGGCGGCCTCACCGCGGAGGCGTTGGTCGGCGTCGACCGCTGCGGCGCCGACCCGCAGGCGGTCCGGGGCGTGGTGGCCTCGCACCGCGCAGAGGTGCTGCGCCGCCTGAAGACGGGCGAGCCACTGCGGCCGGCGCCGTCAGGCGCCCCCGCGTGCACCGCCGCGGGCTCTCCCTGCCCGCGCACCACGGGCTCCGGCACCTCGCAGACGGGCCTCGCCCCGGCCGCGGCGGGCGCCGTCTCCTGCGGAGGCGGCAGCGGAAGCGGAAGCGGAATGGCGTCGCCGTCGGCCTCGCCCGGCCTGATGCGCGCGCACTCGCTCGTCTGCTCGCTGCTCGGGCCCGAGAGGTGGCTCACCACGTGCGACGCGCTGCGTGCGCGGCCCACGCGCCCCGCGGCGCGGCGCGCGCTCGCCTCCGATCCCGGCCCTCCCCTCGCCGCCGCCGGCCAGGGCGAGCGCGGCGTTTCGGGTGGCGTCGCCTCGCGTACAATCGAGATCTTTGTCAAGATGCCCGAGGGCGACACCATCACGCTCACCGTCGACCGCCTGGACTCTGTAGAGGTGCGTGGAGTAGTAGGAGGAGGGTGCTGAACCTCCGCCTAAACGTGGGGGGGTTTCGTCGGCCGTTTTCGCGCCCTTGCGTTTCGCGCCCCCGAGCCCCCTTTGTGCGTAGCTGCGCTGCGGCTCGCGAGCCCAGACAGCCCCGCGCGGCCGCCTGGGGACTTGCCGTCTGTCTCTTGCGCGGGACGCCCGCCCTATTTCACGCCAAGCCATAGCGTGCGCTCTTAAACCACCCGCCCTTTCCTCCTTCTCGCTCCCTCCCCCGGCGCGCTTCCCCGGCCTGCGTTTTCTTTCGTTCGTTTCTCCTGGTGTGCGCAGGCCGTGAAGCAGGAGATCCAGAGCAAGGCGGGGATCCCGCCGGACGACCAGCGCCTCATGTTCGCCGGCAAGCAGCTCGAGGATGGCCGCACCCTCTCGGACTACGACGTCCAGAAGGAGTCCACCCTCCACCTCGCGCTCCGGCTGCGCGGCGGGATCAACAGCGACCTCGAGGCTTTTGGTGCCGCGCCTCCCGTCTC
>JAIXOF010000175.1 GCA_027486935.1 Cyanobium sp. C1_MAG_00004
CGGGGCCGGCGGCAAAGCCGGCAAAGGTGTCGACCACGGCCTGGCCCCCCAGGCGCCCGCTCTGTTGCAGGTCCTGCCGTTCGCTGTCGCCCAGAGCCGCCCAGAAGCCGGCATCGGTCAGCAGGCTGTCAAAGCCGGGCCTGGCTGCCTGCAGGGCGGCGCCGGCCATCGACTGCAGGTAGCGGTCCTGGCCGCTGGCGGCCTCAATGTGGTCCTGGCCGTAACCGCCGTCGAGCACATTGCCGCCGTTGCCACCGTTGCCACCGGCGGCCAGCAGGGCGATCCTGTCGTCGCCCGTCCCTCCGCCCAGGGCGTTGTTCAGGGCGCTGCCCAGGACCGTCAGCTGATCGTCACCATGGCCCCCTTGCAGGGTCGAGGTCTCGCTGCGATCGAACAGCAGCACGTCGTTGTCGTCGCCGCCGTCGAGGCGGCTGCCGCTGCTGCTGCCAGCGATCAGGTCGCTGCCGGCGCCGGTGCGCACCAGGCTCTGGCGGATGCCGGCAAAGCCATCGCTCTGGTCGCCCAGCAGGCCGCCATAGACCGAGTCGTCGCCGGCGCCGGTTGCGATCGTGCTGCGGTCGATGCCGGCCGCGTCACGCGTGATGCCGATCGCCTGCCCCCCAGGTGCCAGAGGCGCCTTGGTGCCGCCCAGGCCGATCACCGTGTCCCGGCCATCGGCACCAAAAAAGGCGCTGTTGCGGATGCCCAGGCCCAGCAGCTCGGCGCTGGCGCCGGCGGGCAGCGCTCCGCTCAGTTCGGCCATGCCGCGGCCGTTGACCAGGGTGTCGCGGCCCCAGGTGGCGCTGATCACGCTGCCGTCCACGCCCAGGGCCCGGGCCGCCAGGTCATGGCTGACCAGGGGGCCGGGGCTGCCGATCAAGTTGAGCTTGGCTGTGGCATCGCCGCCGATCTGGGCCGGGATCCCCACGGATCCGGGATCGGCCGGCACCGCTAGCACCGCGTAGCCCTCGAGGCCGCGGGCATCGGCCAGGCCCGCCGCCGTGGTGGGGCCGAGCGGGTTGTCGAACCGCAGGGTGCTGGCGGCCTCGACCACCGCGCTGGGCTGGCCATAAAAGCGGGGCAGGGCGGTGGGGTCGACGCCGGCGATGCCCTCTAGACCGCGCACGGTCGCCAGCGCCTTGAGGCTGGTGGGCGCCGGTGCGGGCCCGGGCACCAGCACGTCGGTGCGGGCGCTGGCCTGGGCCGCCAGCGGGGCCAGCAGCGTGCCGATCTGCAACGGCTGACCGCTGCGTGACAGGTAGGTCAGGCCCGACAGGCCGGTGTTGCTGGCCAGTGCCTCGGCGCTGGTGGGGCCGCTGCCGGTGCTGTCGGCCTTGGCGCTGATCACGCCGTCGATCAGGCCGCCGCCCGAGAGGATCGTCAGGTTGGCGGTCTTGCCAGCCCCCAGACCCTCGGCGCGGGCCAGGGCTGCGGTCGGCTCGAGCGGGTTGCCCGTGCCCACGACGCTGCGGGCCACGGCGGTGGCGCTGCCGCTGCTGGTGAGCCGCAGGCCCAGGCCGGCCTGAAGCAGGGAATCAGGTTTGAGTTGCAGGGCGATCGCCAGCGCTGTGGCGGTCGTCGGTGTGGGGTCGGCCATCCTTCACAAAAACTGGTTGAAAAGGGGGGACGCAGGGCTGCGGTCCCCCCCGGATCAGGGTTCAGACGGGTGCCGTTCAGACGTTCACCGAGCCGTTCACCGTGGAGGCGAAGCTGCTGGTGTTCGACATGGCGCTGGCGGTCAGGGTGCCGCTGCCCAGGATCTGGACGTCGTAGCCCTGCAGGCCCACCACCTGGGTGTTGGCGGTGGCGCTGGCGTTGCCGGTGGTGGTCATTGCCATCACCGTGTTGGTGAGGGCAGCCATCGCCTCGAGGTTGCCGCTCAGCAGGATCTTGCCCAGGCCGTCGCCCAGGATCCCGAAGGCGGTCGCATCGCCGTTGGCGAACGCATCGCCGCTGACGGTGATGCTCTTGGTCTCAAAGGCGCCAGTGGCTTTGCCCTGCACCAGGTTGTTGCCGATCAGGCCGGCCTGCAGGTCCAGGCCGCCGCTGCCGTCGATGCCATCAAGCCGGGCTGTGGTGCTGGCATTGGCCTGGCCGCTGACCGCCAGGGCCGAGTTCTGCCCGCCCGCCTGGGACACACCGCTGATCGAACCGCCCAGGGGGCCGGCCTGAATCAGGGCGCGCCCGTTGGTGGTCGGCTCCGCATCGGCGGGGGTGACCAGGCCGCGCTTGGCGATGCCGGCCGCCTGGAAGTCGGCGCTGGAGGTGGCATCACCGGTTGTGGTCTCGGCGCTGATCGGGGTCTCGAGTCGGTTGGTCAGCGGGTTGAGGGTGCCGATGACGCTGCTGCCCGAGACATTGCCGAGCGTGCCCACCTTGATGGCGGTACCGCCGTAGGGGGTGCTAGGGGTGACCGCGGCGCCCACGCCCGGGCCCAGGTCGATGCCGTCGCTCGACAGCTGGGCGGCGGTGTTGGCCCAGCCGGTGACGGTCTCGGCGCTGGCCCGGCCGGCCATGGTCGAGTTGCCCGCCACCGTGCCGGCCTCGCCGACGGTGATGGTGGCCATCAGCTGCTTGATGCCATCGCCCTCTAGGCCCAGGCCGCTCTGGGCATTGCCGGTGGTGGTGCTGCTGGTGGCGGTGCCGGTGATCGGCGTGCCGACCCCCGAGACGCCATTCACCACACCGTTCTTGCCAACGCTGATGCTGCTGTCAAAGACGCCGCGGCTGACCATGCCGGCCTGGGCATTGGCGTCAGAGTTGACGCTGGTGGCGCCGGCATTGACCAGCGAACCGGTCAGGCCGCTGACGTTGCCGCTTTCACCGATCCACACCGGGGTGCTGGCGATGCCCTCGACCGTGGCCGGTCCCATCTGCATGCCCATCGAGCCGGCCTTGGCCGTGCTGATGCCCGAGACGCTGGTGGCCCTGGCGTCCAGGTTGCTGGTGGCATAGGCGTCGATCGTGCCGGGCACCACCCCAGCAGGGTTGAGCACGCTCTTGCCCACGCTCAGGCTGCTGCTCTGCAGGCCGGCCACTTGAGAACCCACACCCGCCTTGGCCTTGACCTCGCCGGGGGAACCGACGCCCTGGGCGACCGCCGTGCCGCTCAGGTTGGCCCGGGCCAGGTTGGCGTTGGCGTTCTCGGTCAGGTTTTCGCCGATGCTGACGGTGGTGCCGGCGATGCCGTTCACCTGGTCGCCGCTAGCCACCTTGGCGATGACATTCGGCGGATCAGCGGGCCCCACCAGCTGGGCGGTGGCGCTCTGGCTGCTGCTGGCCAGCGATGTCAGCGAGGTGGCATCGCTGCCGATGCTCAGCTTGTCGATCGCGATGCCCAGCACCTGATCGTTGTCGATCTGGGCCTTGACCTCGTTGACGGCAGTGGTGCTGGTGGCACTGGCGGTGTTGGTGGCGATCGCCGAGGCGGCGACCGACCCGTCCAGGCCGATGCTGGCGGTGGCGCCTTTGCCGACGATGCCGGCCACGGTGCTGATCTTGGTGATCGCCGCGGCGTCACCGCTCACCGTGGCGGCCGTGGCGGCGGTGCCCAGGGTGGCGGCGGCGTTGATCGGGCCGTTTTCGCCGATCTTGATGGCGAGGCTGTTGGGGTTGTCGCTAGCGATCGCTGCCACCAGTTCGGCGTTGTTGCCGGCCTTGGCGTCGCCGGTCACGGTCCGACCGGTCGAGCTCAGGTTGGCCTGGGCGCCGGCGGTGATGCTGGCCGATTTGCCGAAGCTGATCTCCAGGTCGCGGGCGCCGCTGTCGTAGATGCCGACGATGCGGGTGCCATCGGAGCCAGTGCTGCCGCTCTGGGCCTCCACATTGCCGGTGACGTTGGTGCTGCCATCAACCGGATCCAGGCCTGCCTTGGTGTCGAGGCCCACCTTGGCCGAGGCGTTGAGGCTGGTGCCTTCGCCGGCCTTGAGGTTGATGTCAAACAGCCCTGCAGCCTGGCCCACATCGGCCTTGGCGGCAGCGTTGCCGGTGATCGAACGGGCGATCGCCTGGGCGCTGGTGTCCACCGTGGCGGCAACGATGCCGTTCTTGCCGACCTGCAGATCGGTCCCGGTGACCAGACCGTTGTTGACAATGGCGCCGACGGGTCCCTGGTAGGCCGCCACCGAGCTGGTGTTGCCGGTGACTGTGGTGGCTTTGGCCGCCAGATCGGCGACCGCCGAGGCGTTGACGGTGCCGTTCAGGCCCACCGCCACCGTTGAATTGAGAATGCCCACCTGGGCCTGGTTGGTGGCGGCGGCATTGGCATCACCGTTGACCGAGGCGGCGACATCGGTGGTGGTGCTGGGTTGCCTGGGCGGGCCGACCTTGCCGGCTTCGGCGAGGACCGCGCCGTCGAGGCCGAATGAAATATCGGCCTCATTAATCGCGACGTCGTAACTGTCTGCAGTTGCCATAGTGATGGGTTGCAAAGAACATTCCTGGAGCCATGGGGCTCTGGTTCAGGTTGATCAGCTCTTGGTTACCCAACTGGTCTCGATGCCGAAACGCGGCAGATTCAGGACATCAGATCGCACGTTCAACGCAACAGTGACCTGGGGCGATCAACACTAAAGTTGCGTTTGAAGATGCAGGCGCAGTTGTTGAACAACTGCCCGTTAACTGCTGTGAATCTGCTGCAGGCACTGGCGGGCGATCTGGCCCTCTTCGTCGGCCGGGATCTGCAGCAGCCTGAAGCGGCCCAGCCATTGCAGCTGCTGATGCAGATCGTGGGCCAGTTGCTCGTCGTTCTGGCCGATGCCGCCGCTCAGGGCAATCACATCGACGCCCCGCAGCACCGCCGCCATGGCGCCGATCCCCTCGAGCAGCCGGGCGGTGAACACGGCGATCGCCAGCTGGCTGCCCGGGTGGCCGGCGGCGCCGGCCTGGCGCAACTGGCGCATGTCGCTGCTCAGCTCTGACAGTCCCAGCAGGCCGCTCTGGTGGTTCAGGGCATGGTCGAGCTCGGCGGGGCCCAGGCCCTGGCGCTGCAACAGATGCAACAGCAGGCCCGGATCGACCGAGCCGCTGCGGCTGCCCATCACCAGGCCTTCCAGGGGGGTCAGCCCCATGGTGGTGGCGACGCTGCGCCCCTGGCTGATCGCACACAGCGAGCAGCCGGCCCCCAGGTGGGCACTGATCAGCCGCAGCCCCAGCAGCTGGCTGGGATCCTGGCCCTCCTCGCCCAGCAGCTGGTTGACGGTCTCGGCCACGTGCTGGTGGTTGAGCCCGTGAAAGCCGTAGCGCCGCAGCCCCTGCTGGCGCCAGGCGGCCGGCAGGGCATAGGTGTGCTGCTCGGGCGGCAGGGTGCTGTGAAAGGCGGTGTCAAAACAGGCCCATTGGCTCAGGTCTGGTTGCCATGGCAGCAGCCATGTCTCCAACCAATCGATCACCGCCAGGGCAACGCTGTTGTGCAGCGGGGCCAGCGCACTGACGGCGGCGATGCCGCGGCGCACCTCAGCGTCGATGCGGCAGGCCCGGCTGAACCCTTCGCCCCCATGCACCACCCGGTGGGCCACCAGGGTCAGGCTGCCCCGCCAGGGGGCCAGCACCGCGGGCAACCAGCTGGCCAGGCATTGGTGGACCGCCGCGTTCAGCTCGGGGTTGCCGTCGCTGGCATCCGGCATGGTCCAGGGGTGCTGGTCCTGCCACAGCCGGTTGCAGCTGCCGCCGGTGCCGAGCTCAAGCACGGCAGCCTTGATGGTGGAGCTGCCGGCGTTGAGCACCAGCACACGGGCGTCAGCCATGGCTATGGGCCATCAATCCGAATCGCCGTCCCGATCGCTCAGCAGGGCACCCTTGCTGTCCTTGAGATCCTTCCAGACCTTACGAATTTCGGTGTAGGCCTCTTCCTGGCTCATCTTGCCGTTGCTCTGCAGGCCGACGATCAGGCCGACGCGATCGGCAAAGCTCTCCAGGTTCTGGTGGAACATCAGCCGCTGGGGGCTCCAGTCCCGGCCCCGATAGCTGGTGTGGGCCTCCAGCGGAGAGCGCACCGTCGGATCCGGCTCATCGGCACCGTGCTGGGAAAGCGAAATCGGGCTGGTCAAGGTCGCGGACCGCTGATGCCAGGGCCAACCTTAAGAAAGGGGCGGTTAAGGGGTGACTAATACAAAGCGCTGTGCTGCAGACCACCGCGCCAATGGTGACGCCGCGCTGCAATAACGCTTCGTTGGCGTGGCAGAGCGATGAAAACGCTGGCACAGTGGTGCGTGACCTGGACCCCTGCCGTCGCCGGCTGCCTGGCGATCCAGGCCAGCCTTCTGGGCTTCGGCGTGGCCGTGGACCGCTGGCTCAAACCGGAACCTCCTTGCTGCACTCAACCCCTGGTGCTCTGAGATCCCGCCGGCTGGAGGAGCGTCCCGCCAGCCTGCCGACCTCGTTGTATGTGAGCGGCGGCCGCCCGGCCAGCCGCTTCTCGGCGGTCGTTTTTCATGGCACCGGCCCCCAGGTGTTCCCCTTTGAAACACCCGAGCAGCTGGCGGATCTGGGCCGCGCCGGGGTCCCCCTCTGGGTGCGGGTCAATGGCCTGGGCGATCCCCAGCAGGTGCAGCAGGTGCTGGCGCCGTTGCACGTTCCGGCGGATCTGCTGCCGTTGATGCTCGAGCTGCCCCAAACCCCACGGGTCGCCGGTCTCGATGGGGCGGTGGTGGTGGTGCTGCACCGGCTTGGCTTTGCCCATGACCCCAGCCACCTGCTCAGCACCCAACTGGGGCTGCTGCTACTGCCGGGGGTGCTGGTCAGTTTTGACGAATCGCCCAGCTGCCACCACATTGCCGAGCTGACCTCCTGGCTCGAGCGCCAGGAGTGCGAGCTTGAGCAGCGCGATCTGGATGACATCCTGCACTATCTGATCGACGGGGTGCTCGATGAACTGTTCCCGATGCTCGAGCAGATCGCCGGCCGTCTCGATGACCTCGAATCGGCCACCCTGCGGCGCCCCAAGCCCAAGCTGCTGACCCGCACCTTTCAACACCGCGCCAACCTGCGCACGATCCGCAGCCAGATCTGGCCCCTGCGCCACCA
>JAIXOF010000212.1 GCA_027486935.1 Cyanobium sp. C1_MAG_00004
CCGGCACCATCGCCAACAACTACATCGACTACGCCATCAACGCCCTCGTCTGATTCTTCAGAACGGCGCGTCGGCTTCCCCGATGCTTCTGGCCCCCGCTTCCTGCGGGGGCTTTTTTAGTTGGGCACTTCACCCAGGCCAACGACTCGAGAGACTGGCGGCAGTGCATGCAATGGGTGTGAGATGGCCAGCCATGGGGAAAAGCACTCAAGAGCAAGGCCGTCGCAGTTGCAGCTGTGTTGGGCGATGTTGCGACTGGGTCTGGTGAGTTTCGGTGGCAACAACGCGTTGCTGATGAGCCGGATGGTCGTTGAGGAACAAGGCTGGCTATCCCATGCCGAGATGGATGACGCGGTGGCCGTGGCCACCCTTGGACCCGGGGGCAATTCCTCCAACCTGTCCTATGAAGTGGGCCGACGCCTTGGCGGTGTCTGCTCTGGCCTGACGGCCTATGCCTCAATGACGATCCCGGGGATCGTGCTGGGCCTGACCGTAGGGGAGACGATCCTCAGCCTGAGCAGCCAGCCAATGGTTGCCGGTGCCATCAATGGTGCCGAAGCTGCCGCAGTAGCCATGATGATCGCGATCGGAGTCCGGCTGGGACGGCGATCGTTGAACCAGCGCCTCGACTGGATCCTGGCGTTGGTTGTGTTTGTGGTCATCGGCCCTCTGGATGGCGCGATCATGCTGGCCGTCCCGCCGGCTGTGGCGATGGGCTACCTGGTGCGCAGCCGAGGCTGGATGCCGTGATCGGTTCTGAAGCCATGCCCCAGTGGAACCTGCTCGGAAAACTGGCGATCCAGGTCTTTGAGGCAGCAATGGTCGCCTTCGGAGGGCTCGGGGTCGTGCTGGAGCCCCTTCAGCGTGCTGTGGTGGCCCTTGGGCTGATCTCATTGAGCGATTTCGCCCGTCTTTATGCCCTGTCCTCCGTTCTTCCTGGACCCAACGGCCCGATCTTCATGGCGCTTGTGGGCTGGCCGGGGTTTGGCCTGATCGGCAGTTTGACCGTCGTGGCGGCCTGGGCTTTTCCCTCGTTGCTGATCACTCACCAACTGGGGCGCATCAGCGCGGCAGGGGAACATCCACGTGCGGCGCGCCTGCTGTCGGTGATGAAAGCGATCGCGGTCGGCCTCATCTTTGATGGGGTCCTGGCGCTGCTCTCCAGCTTCAATCTGGCAATGCCAAAGGAGACGGCTCTGCAGATGAGCATCACCCTGGTGGGCGTTGTCTTGCTGCTTGCCTTCAAACTCAATCCCCTTTGGCTGCTCCTCTGCGCAATGGCACTCGGCGCTGCCGTGCACTGAGCAGTGCCAACTGTTGCCGGTCTTGATCGTCCCTCGGATCGGTCCGCCTCCTTTCAGGCAGGATCACGGCACTGTGAGACAAGCCATGGCTGGTGAACCGATCAACGAGGACGAGGCGCTGGCGCGGCTGCGCGACAGCGACGACCCCTCGATGCAGTACTACGGCGCCTGGTGGCTGGGGCGCAATCGCAGCCAGCACCCCGAGGCCGTGCCGCTGCTGATCGAAGCACTCCAGCAACGCCGTCCCCGTGATCCCGGTGCCGGCGTCGAAGAGAACGCAGTGGCCCGCAATGCCGCCCGGGCCCTGGGCAAGCTGGCTCCGGCGGCGCTGGCTGCAGTGCCCGAACTGCTGGCGGCCCTGGCGGATGCCGACGATGGCCTGCGCGAGGCAGCCGCCCGGGCCCTGGGTGATCTACGGGCCCCCGAAGCCGTGGCGCCGATCTGCATGCGCCTGGCCGGCGGTCCCGCCGTCGCCGGAGCCCGCCAGAGCGCCAGCCCACGCCTGATGGAGCCCTGCGAAGCCCTGCTCGAGGCCCTGGGCGACATCGGTGCGGCGACGCCCGAGGTGTTGGGCGTGATTGAGCCCTTCATGGCGCACGACTGGCCGCTGATCCGCAGCGCCGCCGCCCGGGCGCTGCTGCAGTTGAGCGGGGAGCCCCGCTGGGCCCAGCCGCTGCTGGAGCTGCTGAACGACAGCCAGCTGCAGGTGCGCCGCGCCGCCCTGATGGACCTGGGCGCTGCCGGCTGGCGCCCCGCCGCTGCGGCGATCAGCGCAACCCTGGCCGAAAACAGCCTCAAGCTGATCGCCCTGCGCGGTCTGATCGAAAACGGCCGGGGCGAACCCGCCGACGAAGCCCTGCTGCAGACGATGGACGACCTGCTGTGAACCAAGCCATGAACAGCGCGCCAGCAACCTCGGCAGCCACAGACGGCCTGATCGCTGACCTAGAGCGGGCCAGCAGCACCATCGAGCTGCTGCAGGCCACCGCCGCCCTGGCCCGCACCGCCGATCCCGCTGCGGCTGCTGCCCTGGTGCAGGTGCTGGGGTTCAACAACCCCGGCGCCGCCGTGGCCGCCGTCGATGGCCTGATTGCGATCGGTCCGGCGGCCGTGGATCAGCTGCTGCAGCTTGATCCGCGCAACTACGGAGCGCGGGCCTGGGCGGTGCGGGCCCTGGCCGGCATCGGCGACGTGCGCGGCCTCGACCTGCTGGTGGAGGCCCTGCTCACCGATGTGGGCCCCAGCGTCAGGCGGGCCGCTGCCAAGGGGCTGGGATGCCTGCGGCTTCAGGCCCTGCCAGCCGACGAGCGGCCTGCCATCGAACAACGCTGCCTCGAGGCCCTGGTGGAAGCCGTCAGCGATGGCGAATGGGTGGTCAGGTACGCCGTGGCCGTGGGCCTGGAAGGCCTTGCCAAGGGCAGTGCCTGGCCAATCGAGCACTCCAGCCGTGGCTGCACCTGTGCAGCCCTGGGCCGCCTCAGTGACGCCGCCCACGAAGACACGCCCGTGGTGCGCCTGCGTGCTGCGCTAGCTCTGCAGCGGTTGCCATCGTTCTGATCGCCATGACCACCACACGGGTGCTGTTTGTCTGCCTCGGCAACATCTGCCGCTCGCCGGCGGCCGAGGGGGTGTTTGTGCACCTGCTGGCGCAACAGGGTCTGGGCGATCGCTTTGTGGTCGATTCGGCCGGAACCGGCGGCTGGCATGTGGGCCGCCGTGCCGACGAACGCATGCGCGCCGCTGCCGCCCGCCGCGGCATCACTCTGACCAGCCGGGCCCGCCAGATCGATCTGACAGACCTGCACAGCTTCGATCACATCCTGACCATGGATGGTGACAACCTGGCCGCCGTGCAATCCCTGGCCCATGAGGCGGGCAACCCGGCGGGCCAGGCCCGGATCGAAGCCATGACCCGGTACTGCCGGCGTCACACCGGCGCCCTTGAGGTGCCCGACCCCTACTACGGGGGCCCGCAGGGCTTTGAGCAGGTGCTCGATCTGCTCGAAGACGCCTGCGGCGGCCTGCTCGAGACGCTGGCCCCCAAGTCCTAGGGCTGGGCCTAGGGCCAGGCGTCCTCGGGCACGCGGCTGCGAAACAGGTCGACCAGAGCCTGGATCACCCCATCAATGGCCATGCCATCGGTGACCAGCTCGATCGCATCGGCGGCCTGTTGCAGCGGGGCCACGGCCCGGGTCGAATCGCTGTGATCACGCTCCGCGATCTGGGTCTCGAGCTCGGCCAGCTCGGGCACCGCAAAACCGCGCTGCCTAAGGTCTTGGGCCCGCCGACGAGCCCGTTCGGCCACGGTGGCAGTCAGAAACACCTTGAGCTCGGCATCGGGAAAGACAGCCGTGCCGATGTCACGGCCTTCAGCCACCAGCCCACCCCGCTGGCCCATGGCCTGCTGCTGGGCCGTGAGTGCCTCGCGCACGCAGGCGTGGGCGGCCACGGTGGAGACCTGGGCCGTGACCTCTGGGCTACGGATCGTGGTGGTCACGTCGTGACCATTGATCCGGACGGTCTGGTCGGCCTCGAGCTGCAGATCGAGGCCCTGCAGCAGCGGCGCCACCGCCCCGCCATCGGCCGGATCGACCCCACGGTGCTGAACCCACCAGGTCAGCGCCCGGTACATGGCGCCGGTGTCGAGATAGATGAGCCCCATCCGCCGGGCAAACGCGCGCGTGACGGTGCTCTTGCCAGCACCGGCTGGACCATCGATGGCAACGATCGGAGCGCGGGTCATCAGAAAGGTGTGATCGATCAGGCGGGCGGGCCCGCAGTGCACGGCAGCCGCCAGCAGGGCGAGGGGGCCGAGCTGCGGCAGTGGCCTCAGCGTATGCGCCGCCACCAACGTGACGTAATCGATCTGCAGGTCGGCCGCTTCGAGCTGCCGCCTCACCAGGTCGACCAAGGCGGCGGAATCCCTGGACTGGGTTGCCGCCGCCTGCGCCGCCCGCAGGGCCCGAGGCAGGGCCGCAGCCTGCTGCAGCTCGGCACCGTTGAGATAGCTGTTGCGGGAGCTAAGGGCCAGACCGTCGGCCTGGCGCACCGTGGCGCATCCCTCAATCGTGGGCGGCAGCCCCAGATCGGACACCACACGCCGCAGCACCACCAGCTGCTGCCAGTCCTTTTCACCGAGCAGCAGGCGCTCGGGGCGCACCAGAGCCAGCAGCCGCACCACCACGGTGGCCACGCCCTCGAAATGCCCGGGCCGACTGGCCCCGCACAGGCCCGCGATCAACGACGCCGGTGGCGCCAGCCGGGTGACCTCGGCCGGACCGGCGGGGTAAATGTCAGCGTTGCTAGGGGCCCACATGGCCGCAGCACCGGCCTGCGCCGCCAGCACCAGGTCATGCTCGATCTGGCGCGGATACCGCGCCAGATCCTCGTTGGGGCCGAACTGCAGTGGATTGACGTAAACACTGACCAGGACGGTCGGTTGGCCAGCGCCCCGGGGCTCAGCAGCGCGGCGGATCAGCTGCTGGTGGCCCTGATGCAGCGCTCCCATGGTCGGCACGAAGTGCACTGGGGTGCCGCGCCGGCGCTGGGCCTCGCGCCAGGCCTGCAGCTCAGCAGGGGTGCTCAGCAGCAGCAGGGGGGTCTCAGACATCAAGGCGCAAAGCAAGACAACAAAAAACCCATCCGCCAGGTTGACGGATGGGCTTCAACAACGGTCCCGGCCGGTTGGACGATCGGGCTCAGTGTTTCTCGAGAACTTCGAGCTTGACCTGGGCGACACCACTGGAGGTGAGACCCAGAACGGAGGCCGCACCATGGGCCAGATCGATGACCCGACTGCCATGGAAGGGACCACGATCATTGATCCGGACCACGGCTGAACGGCCGTTCCAGAGGTTGGTGACCCGCACCTTGGTGCCGAACGGCAGATGGCGGTGGGCTGCAGTCAGGGTGCCGCGGGTGAAGCGTTCACCGTTGGCTGTGCGGCCGCCGTAGAAACCAGGGCCGTACCAGCTGGCCTGACCGGTCTTGACCGCCAGAACCCGGGGTGCAGCATTGGGCTCGGGAGCGATTGGCAACGGCAGAGTTGGGGCCGGGGCCGACTCTTCGAGTCCGGTTCCCTCCGCTTCGCGAATCGCCAGCTCAGGGTCTGGTGACGACAACGAAGACGTGGAAAGGGAAGCGGCGCGGCTGGAGTCTGCAAGGCCAGGAAGCATGGCGCTGCCGGACAACAGCAGAACGAGCGCACCGAGAGAAAAGGTTTGACGCATAACAGACGGAACGCGCTGCTCGGAGGCAGCAACCGCGGCGAACCGGGTTCATCGACGTTGGATGTCCTGCTTGGGGTTGACCTGTGGAACAGGGCCCGGCAGTCAGGGCATTCGCGACGGAGTTCCTAGCGAGATGGACGACGGCGTGACCGTAACCGCTTCAGCAGGCGACTTTGGCTTGACAGAAACGACGGCCCAATGATCAGGATTTGTCATCACCGCTGGCATTCCAGCCCCTCACTGGCCTCAGCAGGCCCCGGCAACCAAGCATTGATCAGCGAACCTGATTACAGCGATCAGCCGCACTGATCGGCATTTGTGCCAATCGCAAATCCGTCCATCACCAGGGCGCTGTTGCAGGATCAGTAAACGTGTTCCGTTGCCTGTTCGCCTGTCATGGATTACCGCACTGCCGGGGTCGACGTGGTGGCCGGTCGGGCTTTTGTCGAGCGGATCCGCGCCAGCGTCGAGGCCACCCATCGCCCCGAAGTGGTCGGGGGACTGGGTGGGTTCGGCGGGCTAACGCGCCTGCCTGCCGGCATTGAGCGGCCCCTGCTGGTGGCCGGCACTGACGGGGTGGGCACCAAGCTTGAGCTGGCGCAGGCCCACGGCTGCCATCACAACGTGGGCATCGACCTGGTGGCGATGTGCGTCAACGATGTGATCACCAGCGGGGCCGAGCCCCTGCTCTTTCTCGATTACATGGCCACCGGCCGGTTGAGCCCTGAGGCGATGGCCGCCGTGGTCGAAGGCATCGCCGATGGATGCCGCCAGAGCGGCTGTTCCCTGCTGGGGGGCGAAACCGCGGAAATGCCCGGTTTCTATAGCCCGGGGCGCTACGACCTGGCCGGCTTCTGCCTGGCAGTTGTGGACGAAGCCAGGCTGATCGACGGCCGCCATGTCACGCCTGGCGATGCGGTCATTGCGGTGGCCAGCAGCGGGGTGCACAGCAACGGCTTCAGCCTGGTGCGGCGGATCCTCGAGGACCAGGGGATCGATCGCGCAGCGACCCTGCCGGGCACCACCGTGCCGTTGATCGACGCCTTGCTGGAGCCCACCCGCCTCTATGCCTCGTTGGTGCGCGAGCTGCTGGCCGCAGAGCTGCCGCTCCATGCCATGGCCCACATCACCGGTGGCGGGCTGCCCGAAAACCTGCCCCGCTGCCTGCCCGCCGGCACCGGCGCCACCCTGGACCCAGGCAGCTGGGAGCGCCCAGCGGTCTTCCGGTGGCTGCAGGATGCCGGCGAGGTGCCGGAATCCGACCTGTGGCACACCTTCAACCTGGGCGTCGGTTTCTGCCTGGTGGTGCCCGCTGACCAGCAGCAACGGGCCATCAGCATGTGCGATCAGGCCGGTCACAGGGCCTGGCAACTGGGCGAAGTCCGAAGCCTTGCAGCCAACAGTCCTGTCCTGGTCGGGCTGCCCTGCTGATTTGCATCAGATCGAAGCGGGAGCTCACCTTGATGCTGCGGCAACGGGTAGGGTCAGCCATAGCAAAGGTCTGTCCTCAGGACACACCACTCCGGTCGATCCGCGAGATCACGTCAACAATTAGGTCCAATGCAATACCAATACAGTCCTGCTGATGGGGCACGGCAGAGCGAACTGCGCGTCGCCGATGTGGCCAACACCAGCGGTCGCCGCATGACCCGTCGGCGCAGCTCGGCCGGGCCCGTGCCGCCGCAACGGCCCCAGCGTCCCCTCATCGCCCCGAACAACGCCCCACGCTCGGGCGGACCGAGGCCCACTTTTCTGACCCTGCGCGACCACGGCAAGGTCTATGTGGCCGATCTGCCGCGACTGTCCGATGGCCAACTGGCCCAGGTGGCCAACGAAGCCCGGGACGTGCTGACCAGTTTGCAGCGCCGTCTTGATGACCTGGGCAGCCCGACCAGCCAGGACCCGGCTGAACGGGACACCCGCATCCGGGCCACCACCAAGCGGGACGTGACTGAACGGTTCCTGCGGGCTATCGACGAAGAACAGACCCTGCGACGCAGCAACCCTGCCCTGCGGGCCGCCGCTGGTGAATCGCTGGCCAAGGCCTTCCTGGAACTGGCCCGTCACCGGCTGCCCGGCTCCACTTTTGATTCGCTGCTGCAGGAAGCCCTCGAGGCCTGCGAACCCGAGGCCGCGGCCCAGGCCGAGGCCGCCAGCAGGCGGGTGGTCCCGATCGTGCGCCGCCCTGAAGGACCGGAGCCCGAGCGGCGCCCCCTACCCGTGGTGCTTACCCCCGTGCAGGAACCCGAAGCGGTCTGAAACCGCTCAACGACTGCTGAACGGATTGGCGGGCATGCCCACCGGCAGGCCGGTGGCCACCTGATCAAGGGCCTGGC
Organism: Cyanobium sp. C1_MAG_00004; assembly: GCA_027486935.1. Classification (GTDB taxonomy): domain Bacteria; phylum Cyanobacteriota; class Cyanobacteriia; order PCC-6307; family Cyanobiaceae; genus RGUW01. The sequence continues at coordinate 7,870 of JAIXOF010000212.1, forward strand.
GCTCGCCCTCGCTTAGCTGCCACTGGGCTGCCGCGGCAGCAGTGTCCACCTGGTCGACACTGCGCAGACCGACGATGGGCATCGCCCCATGGCTGCGGCACCAGTTGAGCGCCACAGCGGCCAGAGAGCTCTGGCGCTCGTGGGCGATGGCAGCGAGCAGTGTCAGCAGCGGTGTGATGCGCGGCTGCAGGCGGGCAAACAGCAACCGGCGCGGTCCGGTGGGCGGCGGCGCCCCGACCTGCCTGCTCAACAGACCCAGCGCCAGCGGGCTGTAGGCGATCAGCCCAATGCCCAGCTCGCGGCAGACCTCGGCCACACCGCCGGGGGCGATCGCCTGGGGGGCCAGCAGCGACAACTGCACCTGCAGGCTTGCCAGGGTCACCCCCTGGCGCTGCAGACGCCCGTGCAGCTGCCGCAACCGCTGGGGTCCCACATTGGAAAGTCCCAGCGAGCCCACCTGCCCGTCGCGCACCAAATCGGCCAGTCCATCGAGCAGGGGGCCGTCCTGCCAGGGCGCGTAGCGGGCCGTGCTCCAGTGCAGTTGGACCCGGTCAATCTGCCCACCCAGGCGTTGCCGCGAGGCGGCAAACGCCCGGTGCAACCCCTGCCGTCCCAGGCGCCAGGGGAAGGGGGCCAGCTTCGTGGCCAGGCAGACGCCCTGCCGTTGCTGGGGTGTCAGCGCCCCACAGAACTGCCCCAGCAGCGCCTCGCTACGACCGTTGAAACGACCGGTGCCGTAGGAATCGGCCGTATCAAAGAAGGTGAGCCCCCGGGCCACCGCCCGTTCAAAGGTGGCCTGCAGCTGCTGGTCCTGGCGCGGGTCGTAACCCCAGAGCAGCTGGTTACCCCAGGCCCAGGTGCCGACGCCGATCGTCGGGCTTGCCCCGGGCTGCGCCAAGGTGATGCTCATCCAGTCCAGCTGCACAGCTGACCGCCATGATGCGCGAAACAACCACCGTGAGCGCCGCCACGGCTGCCAGCCCAGGTGCGGCGGCCGTGGCGGCCCATGCCGACGAACCTGCGGCGAATGATCCCGTGCTGTGCGGTCACTGCGGCCGCACCGCCAGCAACGGCCTGAGCTGCATCGGCGCCTGTGTGGCCGACTCGGGCTACTGAGTGATGGACTCCCCCCCCATGGCCCTGCTACTGGGCGCGACCCTGCTGACCATGGGGCAGGTGCTGGCCGCCGATGCCCCCGATGACGGTTTCGGCCGCTGGGAGAGTCCCTTGCAACGCTGTCAGTTGCAATGGCCCCGCCAAGGGCAGCAGCCGCCCCAGCAAAGCCCATGCCTCAAGATCCGCGTCGACCAGACGATCGAGGGGATGCTGCGGGTGCGTTTCATCAATGGTCTGGCCAGCAGCCGCTATGCCAGCGAGGAGCTGACCTTTGCCGGTCTACTGCTGCAACAGGATCAGCCGATGCGCTGCCGCGGGGGCAGCTGCAAACCCAGCTGGCCCCTGCGCCTACGGGTCCATGGCGTGGCCAGCCGGCGTTTTGACCCGCGGGGGCTGGCCGAGCGATTGCCCCACAACCAGCTGGCCAAAGGCAGCTGCCAGCTCGAAGCTGCGCTGCTGCAATGCCAGGCCCGGGGCTCAGAGGGCGAACGCTGGCAGGCCAGCGCCCAGATCAGCGACCCGGTCGAACGCTGAACCAACGATGACGTTGGCGCAACACAGACTTCAGTGTGCGGCAACGCAAACCATGAATGCTGTTGCCTGTCAAAGGCGGCACCCAGATTCGAACTGGGGATAAAGGATTTGCAATCCTCTGCCTTACCACTTGGCCATGCCGCCGGCCTTGGGAGCAAACTCCCGCTCAGGGATCGTATCAGCTGCGGTATGGGCGAAAGCTTGCTGGTTCTGAGCAACGGCCACGGCGAAGACCTGATCGCGATGCGGGTGCTCGAGGCCCTGGGCCATCGGCAACCGCAGCTGCAGACGGCGGTGCTGCCGCTGGTGGGCCAAGGGGGGGCCTATGGAGCCGCCGAGGCGGCAGGTCGCCTGCGGCGGGTGGGTCCCCAGCTGCTGTTGCCCAGCGGCGGCTTCAGCAACCAGAGCCTGCGGGGTCTGCTGGCTGACCTGCGCGCCGGGCTGCCGCTGCTCAGTTGGCGCCAATGGCAGCTGGTGCGGGCCTGGGGCCGCAGCGGCAGGCCGGTGCTGGCGGTCGGTGATCTGCTGCCGCTGCTGCTGGCCTGGGCCGGTGGGGGGCCCTACGGCTTCATCGGCACCCCCAAGAGCGACTACACCTGGGCCAGTGCGCCCCCCCTGGGCTGGGGTGCCAGTCCCGTAGCCGATGCCTACCACCGCCTCAAAGGGAGCGAATGGGACCCGTGGGAATGGACGCTGATGGCCCACCGCCGGTGCCGACTGGTGGTCGTGCGGGATGCCCTGACGGCCCGGGGACTGCGCCGCCATGGGGTGGCCGCCCTCGCACCCGGCAATCCAATGATGGATGGGCTTGAGGCGGCCCCCCTGCCCACCCGGCTGCGGACGCGGCGGCGGTTGCTGCTGTTGGCCGGCAGCCGCATGCCCGAGGCCCTGCGCAATGCCGAGCAGCTGCTGAGCGCCCTGAATCAGCTGCAGAGCGGGGCCGCCATCACCGTGCTGCTGGCCACCGGACGGGAACCGACCCCCGCCCAGCTGGCCCCCCTGCTGCAACGCCAGGGTTTTGCGGTGCAGGGCGACGAACCGGGGCCCACCGGCCCCGAGCCCGATGCCACCCCCGCGGCCGTCTGGCGCCGGGGCCCCGTCGAGCTGTGGATCGGCCCGGGTCGCTTTGCAGCCTGGGCCGGCTGGGCCGAGGTGGGTCTGGCCAATGCGGGCACCGCCACCGAACAGCTCACCGGGCTGGGGATCCCGGCCCTGTCGCTGCCCGGTGACGGCCCCCAGTTCAAGGCAGGGTTTGCCCGCCGCCAGAGCCGCCTGCTGGGCGGAGCGGTGGTGCCCTGCCGCAACGCCGGCCAACTGGCCGAGCGCCTGCAGGTGCTGCTGACCAGCCCCGAACTGCGTTGTCAGCTCGGGCGCCAGGGCCAGCGGCACATGGGCCCTGCCGGCGGCAGTGAGGCGATCGCCGCCCTGATCAAGACGCGGTTGCTGGCCGCGGGATGATGCCCCCATTGCCAAGGGGCCATGGCGGGCATTTCTGATCGCGAGTACAGCATCCTGTGCGGCCGGCTGGCCACCCTGCTGGGGGTCAGCCAGGCCGCTGCCCGCCGCAAGGTGGACATCCGTGCTGCCCAGGACGGCCAGCGCGATGTCGCCGGCCGGATCGCCATCGCCACGGCGATGCTGGCCGAACTGCAGGCCAGCAGCACCGATCACCAGGGCATGCTCAGCGCCCAGCTGGGCACCGTTGGCAATGACGACCGCTTCATGGTCGAGGACTAGTCGAGGACTAACGGTTGCCGCCGCTGCTGTGCTCGAACAGCAGGTGAAAGCGGTTGCGGTCCAGCTCGGCCATCACCGGAACGCAACCGAAGCAACGCTCGGCCAGGGCCCAACGGTCCTCGCGCTTCAGCATCTGCTCGAGCCGATCACGGGCCGCCAGCAGGTAGCGCACATCGCCGGCGGCGTAGGCCAGCTGGGCCTCGGACAGGTCCTCGACCCTGCCCCAGTCCGAACTCTGGGCCTGCTTGTCGAGCTCGACGCCGACCAGCTCCTGAACCACCTCCTTAAGCCCGTGCCGGGGGCTGTAGGTGCGGGCCAGACGGCTGGCGATCTTGGTGCAGAAGATTGGCTGGACCGTAATACCCAGGTTCTCGGCCAGGGCCGCCACATCGAAGCGGGCGAAATGGAACACCTTTTCGCTGGCGGTGTCCTCGAACAGAGCCTGCAACCGCGGGGCAGCCGTCTGACCCCGCTGCAGGCGCACGCAGCAGACGTTGTCGTGGTCGTCGCAGATCTGCACCAGACACAGCCGGTCCCGGCCATGGATCAGTCCCATCGCCTCGGTGTCGACCGCCAGCGCACGGGCGCCGGCATACACAGAGGCCCATTCGGCATCCAGATCGCCGTCAAACACCGCAAAGCGGGCAGGCGCTGGCAGGTTGCTGCTGGCAGGGGCTTGGCTCAAGGGAGATCGGTTCAAACCACCCATGCTGACAAGCCGCAGAATGGGTGGTCTTTGGCGCTGCCTTCGGCGGCCCGCCCGTGATGCCCAGCTCCGGTTCCACCCTGCTGCTCACCGTGCTGATGGCGATCGGCCTGGTGTTTTTTCTCAGGGCCGCCAGCAAGGACCGCACCACCGTCGTGGACGTGCACTCGCCCAGGCCGGCGCTTGAGGTGCTCGACGGGCTGAGCACCTGGCTGCAGGCCCGCGGCTGGAGCCGGGACGGCGCCGACCCCGAGCGGCAGGTGCTGCGGTTCCGGGGCAAGGTGGCCAGCAGCCTGCCCCTGGCGGTGCTGCTGTCGTTGCTGGGCAGCCTGGGGGCGGCCTGCCTGGGCCTGGTGCTGATCCAGCTTTGGCCCGGACTGGGCTGGTGGCCCCTGCTGCTGGGCCTGCTGGGGCCCGGCGCAGGCCTGTTGTATCGCCGCCGGGCCGAACGGCCCGAAATCGTCGAGCTGCGCCTGCTCGACGGCTCGCCGACCAGCGGTTGCGACCTGCGGCTGCGAGCCCACCGCGATGAACTGATCGCCCTGGAGCAGGAGCTGGGTCCATCCCTGGGGCTGGCCAGCGATGGCGCCCTGCTCAGTTCTCCGATTTGATGGCGGCCATGGCCCGCTTCTGCCCGTCGGCCACCCTGGTGGTGGCAACCCTGTGCCCGCTGGCCATGGGCCTGGCTCCGGCGCTGATGCCAGCGGTCCATGCCCAGCAGAGTCCGTGGACTGTTGAAGAGGCCTCTTTCACCGGCCCCCGTTCACGCCTGGCCAAGAACTGGCAGGGCCTGCGGCCACTGCCTGCGACCATCGAGATCCTGGTGATGCCCGGCCACGCTGATTCCCAGGGATTCGGCGGTGGGGCCAGCGGCGCCGCGGTGGCGGTGTCCGGCGCCCGTCCCATGGATCCAGCGATCAGCGACGAGCTGTTCTGGAACCTGGCCACGGTCGAGGCCGTGGTGCGCCTGGGGCAGAGCCGCGGCCTCAACATTCGGAGCTATGACCCGGGCGTGCGGCGCATCGCCAGGGGCGATGACCCCCGCACCACCTGGAGCGTGGGCAAGTCCCACGTGCAGGCCGGTGGGTACGCCTTCGAGATTCATTACGACGCCCACGGAGCGGTGGGGGTCGGTTCAGGTCTGATCCCGCCGCTCAAGGGCCAACCCAGCCTGATCGATGAGAGCCTGGCCCGGGAATTCGGCGCCTTTCCGCTCTGGTTCCGCGATGGTCTGGGGGCCCCCAAACGGGGCATCTCCATCCTTGAGATCGGCAAGCTCGAAGGCCAGCTCGAGGCCCGCCTGCGCAATCCGTCAACCCGTCAGCAGAGCCTCGAGGCGATTGCCCTGCGGGTCGTCAACGCGCTGGAACAGGGCCTGGGCGATCAACGGCCGGCCGCGGGGGCAGGGGGCCAGATCGCCCTGCCACCCCTCAGCCCACCGCCTGATGTGGTCGGCACTGTTCTGCCAGCGCGGGATCGGCAAGCCAGTCCTGGGGCTTGGTGAACAGGTCGGTCAGCAGGGCTTCGCGGCTGCCGGGCTCGGCGCTGTAGCCGTACTCCCAGCGCACCAGCGGCGGCAGTGACATCAGGATCGACTCGGTGCGGCCGTTGGTCTGCAGGCCAAAGATCGTGCCCCGGTCAAACACCAGGTTGAACTCGACATAACGGCCGCGGCGGTACAGCTGAAACTGACGCTCCCGGTCGCCGTAGGCCAGGTCGTGGCGCTTCTCGGCAATCGGCACGTAACTGGGCAAGAAGGCATTGCCGCAGGCGCTGGCCAGGGCGAACAGCTGCTCCCAGTTCTGCTCGATGGCGCCGGTCTGGGCGCTGACGGCCGCGGCCGGTCCTGAAGGGTCCTGGCCCTTGTAAAGGGTGCCGGCAGGGTCCTGGTAGTCGTAAAAAATGCCCCCAACGCCGCGGGTCTCACCACGGTGCTTGAGAAAGAAGTATTCGTCGCACCAGGACTTGAACACCGGGTAATAGGCCGGATTGACCGAATCGCAGGCGCCCTTGAGGGTGCGATGAAAGTGCTGGGCGTCCTCCAGAAAGGGGTAGTAGGGGGTCAGGTCGGCA
>JAIXOF010000090.1 GCA_027486935.1 Cyanobium sp. C1_MAG_00004
AGCCCACTTCGGCGCTGTCGTCCTCACCAGCGCCATTGGCTCCATCACCATCTGTGCCACCGCCGGCGGGCAACTGTTTCTCGCCCCCCCAGCGGCCACTGATCGGATGGATCGGGAAGCCCATGTCGCTGCGGTTCTCACGCCGCCGCCAGCCGAGGTTGATGCGGCTGATCTGGGTGGCCGGCGCATAGCTCAGCTCCAGTAGCGGTTGTCCGCCGCTGCTCACCTGGGCCCGCGCAACCTTCACCACGCCGTTCTCCTGCGGGAACTCGTAGGTGGTGAGCAGCTCGTAGCCCAGCCGTTGGCGTTCCTCGTCGTCGGAGGTGATCCGCTCCGCACGCCGGGTGTTCACCTGCTCAATCTGATAGAGCCGTGGCACTCGCACCGCCTTGCCTTCGGGTTGCTCCTTGAGTGGCGCACCGCAATGGCGGCAGAGCTCCAGTTCGATCGCAGAGCCCAGATGGGCGTGGCCGCAGGCACCGCAGAGCAGGGCGTCCTGGGTGGCCAGCGTCACGGTGCCGGCCGCTAAAGCGTTGTCCTGCAGGCCGAGGATGGCGCCGCGCACCTTGTAGGTGTTGCCCTCGTGATAGATCAGCGAATGGGGACCGAACTCGCTGATGCCCACGAAGCGAGGCCGGGTGATGAAGGTGCCGCCGCCCACCTGCTCTCGCGTGCCAGGGATGTAGGCCATCAGCGGCAGGCGGGGGAAGTTGTAGCCCGGCATGAAGCCCTGGCTGGCCAGGTAGCGGTAGGTGCTGAAGTCGTTGTTGTTGCTGCTGCCCGGCTTGTCGGCCAACAGCAACTGCTGCTGCAGCCGCGCAGCCCGTTGGCGTTGATCGGCCGCCTGCCGTTCCCGCTCGCTCAGCGCATGGTTCGCCAGATCCTTCTGGGCCTGGGCGAACTGGCTGTCGACCGCCTCCAGCAGCTCACGCCAACGCCGTAGGGCCGCATCGAAATCGAGAGCCGCCCCACGGATCAACGCATCCAGCCAGCTGCCCGTGAGCCAGGGCGGCGGCGTGCTGCCCAGCCAGTGGTTCTCCAGCAGGTCGTCGACGATCGCCTGGCCATCGGCCTGGGCGCTGCGGCAGGCGTCATCGCTGGCCAGAGAATCGCGCAGATCCGCCACCAGCGGCCTGCCCTCGGAGGCCAGATCCACCAGTTCCTTCACCTTGCTTGGCAGCCGCTGCCTTGTGGCAGCCAGCCACAGCGCCCGGAAGTGGGCTTTGAGCAGTTCTTCGTTGGCCAGCTCCAGCGTCGGGGCGCTCACCGCGCCGGCCACCATGCGGGTGGGATCGGAGAAGAAGTACTGATCGTGCGGTGAGGTGGCGCCGCAGTAGCTGAGCACCAGCGCCGGTTGGCCGCTGCGCCCTGCCCGGCCGCTGCGCTGCGCGTAGTTCGCCGGCGTCGGCGGCACATTGCGCATGTAGACGGTGTTGAGCGAGGAGATGTCCACGCCCAGCTCCATCGTTGGCGAGCAGTAGAGCAGCCGCAGGCGGGCCTCGCGGAACTGCTTCTCGCGTTGCTCCCGAACCCCGGCATCCACCTGGGCGGTGTGCTCTCGCGCCTCCAGGGTCTGCACGAACGGCCTTCCTTCCGCCTGCTCCGGATCGGCGATCAGGGAGGCCAGATCCTCGTAAAGGCTCCGGAAGTAGCTGTTAACCGGTCCGCGCCGGCCGCTGCTCTCCTGCTGCTGCTGCAGGCGTTCGGCGTAGCTGTCCTGCGGGGCAGCCTCTGCATTCACCAGCGTCCAGCGCAGCGCCGAACTGTTCAGCCGCCAGCCCTGCAGCACCTCGCTCTTGCGCTTGCCGACCCTCACTTCCTTGGGTTTGACCAGTCCCCAAGCCGTGAGCATTGCCAGCAGATGGCCGGTGATCTCCTGATACAGATCGTCCTTCCACTTCAGGCCGCGGTGCAGCTCCTCCACCGACAGCCAGCGTTCCCTCGCCTTGAGCCAGCGGCCAAACGCCCCCCGGAGGGATAGACCCTCCAACCGCTGCAGACGCTGCTCGGCCGTAACCGGGCTCATCAGCACGGTGCGGGCCAGCTCCGGCTGTTCATCGGCCCGGATTGCCCACACCTCCTCCAGATCGAAACAGGCCTTGCGGCGGCGCTCGAACTCCTCCAGCCCCAGAGCGTCGCAATCAATCGCCAGCCGTTCGCGCAGCTCCTCCAGCAGGCGATGCAGGATCAGGAAACGCTCCTCGCTGCTGGCCTGGGCCAGCAGGGGATGGCGCTGCTGCCAGTCGGCTTGGTCCTCGGCGCAGTTGACCAGCTCGGCGTAGTCGACCTCCAGCAGCCGCAACTGCTCGAGGTTGGGATTGGTGAGCCGCCAACCCTTGCGCAGATCCACCAGCAGGCGGTACTCGAGCACTCCACGCAGGGCCCGGCGACGCTCCTGCTCCACGTTTGGCTTGACGCCCTTGGTGGCGATGAAGTCATCGGCGCGCAGGCGCAGGGCCTTCTCGGTGTCGAGCGCCAGGGTCTCCAGGCTCAGCTCCTGATCCGGCCGGGCCCGCAGCGCCGCCACCAGACCCGCCCGCAGCTGCAGCACCCGCACGAAGTCGTTGAAATGCCCCGCCTGCAGCGAGGCGTCCTGGCGGTTGTCGCTGAACGCCAGCAGCTTGCGGGCGTTGTCCGGGATTTCGTCTTCCGGGAAGCTGAGCAGTTGGCGCAGCACCGCCAGGCTCAAGGTGGTGGTAGCGGAGCTGCGGCCCTCGGAGTTGAGGCCGCAGAGCTTCTTAAACTCACTTCCGCGCACGTTGTGCTCCACCCCACAGCTGGGGCAGAAGCGGAAACTGCCCTTGAGGAACCAAGCTGGGGTTCCGTCGCTGCTCGCCCCTCCATCGGCTTTGACCCGGCAGGGCACCGGAGCAAATTCCCGGTACGTGCGTTTGAGCACCAGTTCCCCGCTTTTATCCGTTTCCAGCCAGCCATCGGGGAAGCGGGCCTTCTCAAGATCCTCCACCTCGTAGGCACCGTCCGCATCGGGCATCAGGTAGCCGTTGACGACATCCTTTTCCCGCAGGCTCGATTCATCAGAGAACTCGCGGGGCTCAAACCGCTCCGGCCGGCGGTTGTGCAGCTGGGCCCAGACCGGGTGGAACTCCTGGCCGCAGCTGCGGCAGAACACCACTGGATAGAGCAGAGCCTGACGGCCAGCGTTTGGCTGGTACTTCTGGCCTTTGAGCGTCAGGTAGCGGCGCCCCGGTGCTTCCATGCTGACGTGCACATCCCCACCAGCTGAGACGAACTGGTGCAGGCGGAAGGCAAAGAAGCGGCGGTTTGGTCCCACCTCCACCTGGTAAGCCGCCAGCAGGAACTGGCGCAGACTGGGAAGCACCGCATCCCGCCCATGTCGGGCTTCCTCGCAAGCAGGGTCGGCATCTTCAGGCAGGCGACCACTGCTGACGGCGAGCTCCAGGGCCGCATCCTGCAGGGTGCGGGGCCGGCAGCGCACCCACTTGCCATCGACCCGGCCATCCTCCCGCTCCAGACCCAGCCGCAGCTCAACCCACCGCGCCAGGGGGTGTTGCCGCAGATCGTCTGCCGTCCAGGCCGCAGTGGCATCCGGTGAATAGTCGGCATCCAGGGCAGCGCTGAGTTCCGCCGCCGCGGGGAGATCGCCCACCGTGAGGCGCTCCAGCGTCTCGGTGACGATGTTCTCCACCGGGATCTCGGTGCCGAACAACTTGCTCGCCACCTGCGCCACCGTGCCGTTGCGTTCGGCCGCCGTGCCCTCGGAGGCCATCGTGGCCGACGTCCCGATGCAGATCAGATCGGCATTCAGCCGCTGCCGCACCCGCCTTACCAGCAGGGCCACATCCGCGCCCTGACGCCCCCGGTAGGTGTGCAGCTCATCGAGCACCAGGAACTCCAGACCCTGGGCATCGCTGATCACCTTCTGATCGAGCGGATCCTGACGGGTGAGGATGTACTCCAGCATCACGTAGTTCGTGAGCAGGATGTCTGGAGGATCGTTCTTGATCTTCTCCCGCTCTTCTTCGCTTTCCTGGCCCGTGTAGCGCGCGAAGGTGACGCGAGGTCCTTCGGGATAGCCCCAGCCCAGATATTTCTGCAGTTCTTCAATCTGGCTGTTGCAGAGGGCATTCATCGGATAGATGACGATCGCCCTGATCCGCTTGCTCTGGTCGCCGCGCTCGCGCTCTTCCAGCACCCGATTGATGATCGGGATCATGTAACCCAGTGATTTGCCGGAACCCGTGCCGGAGATCACCACCAAGCTGCCGCCGGCGCGGGCGATGACGATCGCTTCCCGCTGATGGCGGTGCAGCAACAGCTCCACCCCGTCGCCCTTGTCCTTGCCCCAGCGGAAGATGCGGCTGCATTCCGGGTGCAGAAGGCCCTCCTCCACCAGTGCCCCGATGCTGCCTCCCCCCACGAAGCTGGGGTTCAGCTGGATCAAGGGTGAAGGCCAGTATTCTCCTGCGCCGTAGCGACCATCAACAAAGTCGCGCAGGTCAGGCGCCTTGATCTGGGTGAAGCTGCGGCTGAACTGGCCGTAGTCCTCGACGACCCGGTCGCGGAAGGAGAAGACATCCATCAGTCCAGCTGCTCCTTAAGACCCGTCGTGCTCTTCATCTGGAAGGCTTGGCAAGCACGGGCACCTGCCACCAGTCTGCGTCGAACTGCCACCGTTTGCCGCCCGTTCGCTGCAGCTGAAACCCTTTTCAGGACTAGATTTCATGCAGATCCTGCATAGCTGAGGTCTTGCCGATTTGCTGTCGTGCCATCGAGTGCACAGCCGCGCCGCAGAGCTATTCACGGTGCCCTGCAGAGACAGGAACCACAACTGCCCATCAGTGGAGGCTGCTGTAAAGCGTCTGCAGGCCTTGGGACTTGATCCACGCAGTCCCCACCAAGTCAACGCAGAAGGGCAAGGCCGGCTGACCCAACAGCATTGCTGCGATTGCCACCCACTGCGGGACCCGATTGGAGCGCAGCGAGTGGCCCTGCAGCAGGTATGGGCGACAAGCCCTCAGAGTTGCTGCCTTCAGCCTCAGAAGCGATAACGCGCCCCCAGCCGCGCCCCCCAGCTGCTGATCGGGTCGTAGTTGACCGTATCCACCGTGAACCCAGTGGTTCCCTGGTAGGTGCCCTCGACGAACACATCGGCGTTCTTGGCGGCCAGGTAGCTCAGGCCCAGCTTGGCCTGATAACCAAAGACCCCTTGGTTGCCGGCGATTTGTGTGGCCGTGAAACCACCCACGGTGGCGCTGTAGGAGCCCCAACCCACATTGGTGTAGCCAATGCCGCCGCCCACATAGGGCACCCAGCGGCTTTTGGTCGAAATGTCGACATAGGCGGAGGCCATCACCGAACTGGTGTTGACCCCACCGTTGTTGATATTGAGGCTGCCGGTCTGACCCAACGCTGTCAGAGTGCCCCTGTTGATATTGGCGTTGTTGTACGTGTAGGTGAGCTCGGTGCGGACAGTCCCAAAGTCATAACCGGCGCCGATTTCTCCAGCAAAGCCGCCGCCCAGGCTGTAGCTGCCGCTGAGTGGTACGCCAACGATGCTCGTGTTACCCGTGACGTTTTGCGGCCAGCTGGCGCCCAATCCCAACGTCGCATAAAAGCCCTTGGGATCGGGAATGGTCTCGCCTGCCCGCGCAGGCGCCACAAACCCCAGGGCGCTGAGCAGTGCAACACAAATCAACGACGAACAAGGACGCATGGCGACATCAAGCTGGACCCTCAATTGACCACTGCTGCTGTAGTCCTGCACCCGTCAAGCGGCGGTTGTGCAGCTGCACGCTGGTTTCAGGGGTTGGCTATGCATTGAGCGATTAATGCGCCCAGCTCAGCGGCCATCTGCGGCAGCGCGGGCTGCTTGCTCCAATCGCGGCGGTGCACCAGCAGCCACAGATCCAGGCTCAGCGGCTTGGGTAACGCGATCGCCCGCAACCGCTGCTGCGCCCTGGCTTGCAACTGCCGCTGCCACAGCGGTGTCGCCAACGCAACAGTGCCATCTTTGCCCAGAGCATCCAGCCACGCAGTGGCCTGCGGTGGCACGGCGCTCAGATGCACGGGCCGCAACTGCTGCTGCCGCACCGCTGTCGCCAGCCCGCCGCAGCAGGGCAGCGGCGGCATCAGCACCGTGGACCACGGTGGCAGCGGTGCTGCCGACTGGGCTGCTGAGCCGGCCGGTCCCAGCAGCAGCAGGGGCAGCTCCAGCAGCGGCACCGCCACACAGTTGTGGCCGACGGCCTGGGCCCCAGTCGCTGCTGCAAGCCCAGGGGCAACCAGCCGCAGTTCATGGCCGCTGACCAGGGCGCCATCGAGCAGATGGCCCGCCACCAGCGCCTGCCACAGCGGCACGGGGGCAAAGCGTGGCGGTGCCACCAGCAGATCGTCCTGCCCCATTTGCGGATCAAGGCACCAGCCATCACCGCCTACCCGCCAGACGCCGGCATCAAGGCGATGGCGTTTGGCGGCCCGCCGCAGCAACCGCAGACAGGCGCCATCACCCTGGCGCAACGTAGAGCTGTCACTGAGGCCCAGTTCCTGCACCAACCGCTGACGGCGGCGGCTGACGGTGGGTTGGCTCAGGTTCAGCAACGGCGCCGCCCGCACCGTGCTGCCGGCCAATTCGACCAGATCCAGCAGCTGCAGATCGGCGAGCAGTTGCGGTGCTCGGTAAGGGGCCATGACGGCGCTCAGCTCTTGAGGCAGCGTCAGCGCTGCAACCCAACAAACAGCGATTGTTCGTGCGAAAGAGAAGCCCCTGCGCCAGCATGGTGGCTGTGAGCACACCGCTGCGCTGCCACCTGCTGATCGGCCAGCCCGCCAGCGGCAAGACCACCCTGGCAAAGGCATTGGCACCGTTGCTCAGCGGCCCCGATGAGCCGCCGGCGCTGGTGCTTTCGACCGACCTGATCCGCGCCGAGGTGTTTGGCGATGCGGCGGTGCAGGGCCCATGGGTCGACATCCAGCAGCGGCTGCATCAGCGCATCCAGGAGGCGGTGGCCGCCGGCATCCCGGTGATCGTCGATGCCACCCATGCCCGCCGCGCCTGGCGCCTGGCACTGACCCAGGCCCTGCCGTTGCCGGCGCCGGTGCAGTGGATCGGCTGGTGGCTCTACACCGACCTGCCGACCTCGTTGGCCTGGAATGCCACCCGCCAGCGCCCCGTGCCGGTGCCGGTCATTCAAGAGATGGCAGCGGCCCTGGCGGATCCCCATTTCGGACCGTCGCGGGCCGAGGGGTTCGCGGCACTCTGTGCGGTGGTGCCCAATCACCACAGCGAGCTGACGCCGGCGCTGCAGGCCGAGCTGGCGGGGCTGGAGCGGCGCATTCGCTCGGCCAGCAACCGCGAGCGCCGCTGGCAGCGCCATGGCTACTCGCGGCTGCTGGATCTGGAGCGGCTGCTGCATCTGATCCGGCTGCTGAGCACCTGGCCCGATCTGGCGGCGACTGATCCAGCGAGCGCAGAAGAACTCGAGGCGATCCTCTCGCCACTGCCCGAGGGCGATCTGGCCGATCGGGCTGCCGCGTTTCTGGGGCGCCTGCACGGCGCCTGCTACGCCGATGCCAGCGCGATCCGAGGGGATCTGGCCTGGCTCGAAGCCAACGGCTTCTGCTCCCCAGCCCCGGTGGATTCGCCGATCCAGCTGCCGCCCGCACCGCCGGGGCCGCTCCATGGCGGCCTGCCGCCCATGGGCGACGGGCCGGTGTTTGTACGGGTGATGACGCTGCTGCGCCACCTGCTGCAGGTGCCGTTTGACCGCCCTACTGAGCGCGGCGCCAGCCTGCACCAGCACCTGATCGGCGCCACCGAAACCATCCCCGGCGCCTACCTGAGCGGTGAGACCGCAACCCTGCGCAAGGACCTCGAGAAGATCCTCACGCCCTACGGGTTCCGCAACCGCAACGACAACGTGCGCCACGGCTACTGCCTGGGAACCGCCGTGCTGTCCCCCCCGCGCCTGCGGGAACTGCACAACGTGGTGCGCCAAGCCGCTGGACGGCTGGCCGATCCCTCGGCCCAGGACCTGCTGACCGAACTGGATGAGCGGTTGGGTTGGGCCGGCATCAGTGCCAGCGACCTGCCCCCGGTGCGCAGTTATGCCCGCCATGCCGTCGTCGACACCGCCCTGGTGCGCCGCGATTCGTTGGCGGCACCCAGGCAGGCAGAAGCGATCGAAGCCGCGATCGTCGAACACCGCCGCGTGCTGCTGCAGCGCTACCCCAGCGTCGGCAGCTACAGCGATAGCCCCGACGGCGAGCTGCGGGTCTGGCCGCTGCAGTTGATCTTTCACAACGTCGGCTGGTACCTGCTGTTTGAAGAAGACCAGGTGGGCCAGGAGCAGGGATTGCTGCGCAGCGAACGGCTCGATCGCCTGGCCCTGCGCCATGCCCACGGCGACCTGCGCCGCAACTCAGAGCAGCACGCAGCCGCCATTCAGCGGCTGGAGCGGTTGCTGCACCACAGCGGCGGCATCTACTTCGGCAGGGACCGTGACCAACAGCTGGCCATTGCCAGTTCCTCAAGCCAGCGGCGCCACCAGGCGCTGGTGACCCTGCGGTTCTGCTGTGCGCCCTGGGCCTATGCCTTCATTCGCGAAGGGCTGCAGCGTTACCCGATCGAGCACACCCGTTTTTCCAAACCGCTGCCTGGCGACACCTGGTGGCACCACCCCAAGGCGCCCCACGTGCTCGAGCCCGGACCAGCTGATGCCAGCCATCCCTA
>JAIXOF010000209.1 GCA_027486935.1 Cyanobium sp. C1_MAG_00004
CTGCCAGGGCGCCGCCCTTGCCTGCGGCTGCCTGCCGGCAACTGGTCGGCGGCCGATGGCACCCCTTTGCCGTTGCAGCCGGCCGCCAGCGGTGGCTGCTGGGTGCAGCTGCCGCCGCTGGCTGGTGCCGGTGCGGCGCTGGTTCAGCACCGCACCGGCGCAGCGGCTGGCCCTGCGTTGGCTGATGGCCCTGGCATCCAGCAGCCGGTCAGCAGCACCGCCTTGGCCGATGGGCGCTGGCAGCTCGACAACGGCCTGGTGCGGGTGGTGGTGGGGCCGGCGGGCCTGGAGCAGCTGTGGGATGCCCATGACCGCCCCTACCTGGCGTCTGCGGCCCGGTTGCGGCGCTACCGCGATGCGGGCGAGTTCTGGGATGCCTGGGACCTGGCGGCCGATTACCGGGACCATGAACGCCCGATCCGTTGGCAGCCGGGTCCGCACTGGCATGAGCAGGGGCCCCTGTGCAGCCAGCTCAGCTGGCGGGGGCAGCTGGGCGACAGCGCGCTGCGGCTCGACGGGCGGTTGCTGGCCGGCAGTCCCTGGTTTGAGTTGGTGCTGAGCATCAATTGGCGCCAGTGCCATGAGCTGCTGCGGTTTGAGCTGCCCCTGGCCCAGCCCGCCCGGCGATGGGCCGCCGACACCAGCGGCGGGGTGCTCGAACGGCCGGCCGCGCCTGCCAACGAACGCGAACGCAGCCGTTGGGAGCTGCCGGCGATCAGCTGGCTGGCCTCCGAAGCCGCGGCCCCCGGCGGCGGCCTGGGGGTGCTGCTCGATGGCCCCCAGGGGGTCTCGGCCAGCCCCGAGCAGCTCGGGGTGTCGCTGCTGCGGGCGCCCACCTGGCCCGATCCCGCTGCCGACAACGGCTGGCAGCGCCTGCGGCTGGCCCTGGTGCCCTGCCCCCAGGGCTGGTGCCGGGCCGCCCTGCCCCAGGAGGCGGTGCGCTTTCGCGAGCCGCTCTGGCGCCGGCCGCTGGCGGGTGTCGCGCAGTTGCCGGCTGGGTTGCCCGACCTGGGACCGCACCTGCAGTTGCTGGGGTTGCGTCCCTGCAGCCAGCGCTCAGGTGCAGCGGTGCTCAGCGTTCAAAACCTCTCACCACTGCGCCAAGGCCTGACTCTGGGGCCCGCCTGGCGCCTGCTGGAGCGGCTCGACGGGCTGGGCAGGCCGTTGGATCCACAGGATCAGTCCTCTGTGCTGGCCCCCTGGGCCACCGGGTTCTGGCGCCTGGTCCCGGTTCAGTCCTCGTGATCGTCGAACGGATCGCTCAGCTGCTTTGAGGGGGGTCCAAAAGCTGTGTACACACCGAATCCGGTGAGGCCCAGCAGGGCCACCAGCACGGCGATGGCCACGCTCATGGCGGGTGAACCGGTGGTGGTGGGGTCCATGGGCGAGAGGGTTTCCGTCACAACTCTCGACAGCCCGGCGCGCCGGAGCCGGCAAGGCCCTTACAGTAACCAGACCGCTTCGACGCCCGAGAGGCACCCGCCGCCATGGCCCAACGCACCCGTCTTGGAGACCTGCTGCGTCCCCTCAACTCTGAGTACGGCAAGGTGGTGCCCGGGTGGGGAACCACCCCGGTCATGGGCATCTTCATGGCCCTGTTCCTGGTCTTCCTGCTGGTGATCCTGCAGCTGTACAACAAGTCGCTGCTGCTCGAAGGCATCAACGTCAACTGGAACGGCATCGGTTGAGCACCGTCGCCTTGAGGGCACAGCCATGAACATCTTCGGGATCGGCCTGCCAGAAATGGCGGTCATTGCGGCCATCGGCCTGCTGGTGTTTGGTCCCAAGCGTCTGCCTGAACTCGGCAAGACCTTGGGCCGCACACTCAAGGGTTTCCAGTCGGCCTCGCAGGATTTCGAGAAGGAGTTCCGCAGCGCCATTGCGGTGGCTGAGAACGATTCCCTTTCTGAGGTTGCTGCTCCAGCTGTTCTGGCGGCTGGCGACGTCGCTGGTGATTCTGTTGCCGCGGTTGCCGAGGCTTCATCTGAGTCCCATCAGACCTGAACCGCTTGCACAGCACCGGTGGTCGGCTCTGAATCCCAGCCCCAGCTGCGCCTGGTGATCGGACTCGGCAATCCGGGTGCCAAGTACGCGGGGACCCGCCACAACGTCGGCTTCATGGCGCTCGAGCGTCTGGCCGCCGCGGCCGGCAGCAGCTTTCGCAATCAGGCCCGGCTGCAGGGGCTGCTGGCCGAGGTCGGTAGCGGTGAGCAGCGTCTGCGTCTGTTGATGCCCCAGACCTTCATGAACGAGAGCGGTCGGGCGATCCGCTCAGCGCTCGACTGGTTCGGTCTGCAGCCCCAGGAGCTGCTGGTGGTCGTCGATGACATGGACCTGCCCTTCGGCAAGCTGCGCCTGAGGGCCAGCGGCAGCGCCGGCGGCCACAACGGCCTGCGCTCGACGATCAGCCATCTGGGCACGCAGGACTTTCCGCGTCTGCGCATCGGCATCGGCGCCCCCGCCGACAATCCGGTCGAGCGCAAGGCCCGCACGATCGGCCATGTGCTCGGGCGCTTTAGTCCCGACGAGCAGCCCCTGCTGGCGCAGGTGCTGGGCGAAGTGGAGGCCGGCATCGGCCTGATTCAGCGCCGGGGGCTGACACTGGCGGCCAACCGCATCAACGGCTTTGCGCCGGTATGAGTCGCCTGCCCGCCACCACCGCCCAGCTGCGGGTGCTGCACCAGAGCTTCAGCCAGCGGCTGCTGGAGGGCGAGGTCAGTGCCGGCGGCTTCCATTGGACCTTTCGTTGGGCCTTTGACCGCGGCAGCCTTGAGGTTGAACCGTCCCTGGGCCGGGCGTTGATTCAGGACGCCCTGCTGCGGTTTCTGCTCAAGGCTGATTACCAGCTTGAGCCGGGCGGCGATTACGCCTTCACGGTGCGGGCCCGCTTCTGAGTCAGGCGCCAAGGGCCCGCGTGCCCCGGGGCAGGGGCCGTTGCAGCCAGCGCTCCATCAGGATCTGGGCTGCCAGGTCGTCCAGATCCCGCGGCGGCAGCCGCAGCCCCGTTGGCAACAGCCGGCGCCAGCCCCGGGGCGGCCACAGCTGCCAGTAGCGCTGGCGCGCGGCCAGGGTGGTGCCCCATTCATCAACCAGCAGCACCGGCACCGCCAGGTCCGCCAGGTCGCGCTGCCATTGGCGGCTGCTGGTGCCGTTGCCCAGCACCACCGCCGCCAGCGGCTGCTGCTGGTGCCAGCGGATCAGGGTGGCCCGGCAGGCCGCCGGATCCAGGATCAGGGCCTCATCCAGCTGGGTGCGGCTCGGATCGGTGCGCACCAGGCCGCATTTGCTGCGGCCCGGGTCCAGGGCGGCCAGCGGTCCCGTTGTCATCTCAGTTGCGGCGTCCCGGGGCGACCGGCAGCACGGCGCCGTTGACCCAGCGCAGATCGACCGCGATCGGATCGGGGGTCTCGGCGTTGCCCAGGGCCACGGCCTCGAGTTGCACCACCTGCCCCGCCGGTCGCTCGCTGAGCTCGCGCACCAGCTGATTGGCCCGGGCGATGTCGAACTGCAGGCCGTCGCTCAGGGTGCCCTGGCGCTGGGCCCGGGCATAGGCGGCCGCCAGCAGCAGGTTGAGGCGCCGGGTGATCTGGCTCCCCTCGCGCAGATCGCCTTCGATCGTGGTGCTGGCCAGCACTTCGCCCTGCTGCACCACGCTGCGGTTGGGGCGCAGATCCGGGAAGCCCAGCACCTGGCGTTCACCGCGCAGCACATTGGCCGCCGACAGGATGCTCACCACCCAGCTGCCGGGCTGCCGGATCATGGTTTCCAGCTTGGCGATGTCATTGCGCGGCACCAGCAGGATCTGCCGGTTGGGCGTCTCGCCCGGCAACACCCGGTTGAAGGCATTGCGGTTGGCCTGCTGCAGCAGGGCGTTGATCACGTCGGCCGCCTGCTCGGGGCGCTCGAGCCGCACCTTGGCCGTGGCCAGGGGCTGGCCGCTGCTGATCACCACATCGCCGCGGCGCAGGGCGATCAGGTGGCTTTCGAGCCCTTTGAGCTCTTGGGAGCGGCTGGCGATCTGCTGCCGCACCCGGCCCAGTTCCTGTTTGTTGTTGCGGATTTCGGCGTCCCGCTGCCGCACTTCGCGGCTCAGGGCATCGCGCTCGCGCTCCAGCTGGGCCCGTTGGGCCAGCAGGGGGGCCAGTTCGCGCCGCAGCTGCTGGGACCGCTGCTGCGCCTGGTTGCGCTCGCGTTCGGCGGTCAGCAGTTCGCCGGTGCTGCGCTGCAGGGCGTTGCGGCTCTGCTGCAGGCGGTCCTGCAGTTGATCCAGCTGAAACAGGCCGACCCGCAGCCGGTCGCTGACCAGCAGCATCAGTCCGAGTGAGATCGCGCTGATCAGGCTGCCGGTCAGCACCGTGATCAGCACCGCGGTGTTGCGCGGGCGCAGGCCCAGCAGGCTGAGCCGGGCTTTGCCGACCCGGGTGCCCAGCCGGTCCCCCAGGGTCGACAGCACCCCCCCCAGCACCAGCAGCGCCACGATCAGCAACCAGCCGGACACAGCACGATCGGCTTCGGTGAGGCTTCAGTATCCCAGCGAGCCCCTGACCAGTGATGACATGCAATCACTGGCAAGGGCCATCAGCTGAACCGTTTGGCCAGGGCGATCGGGTCAAACACGGTGATCTTCTTGCGGTCGATCTGCAGCAGCCCCTCTTCGCGCAGATCCCCCAGCAGCCGCGTGATCGTCACCCGGGTCGAGCCGATGGCCTCGGCGATCGCCTGGTGGGACAGCCGCAGGTCGATCGTGATGCCGCTGCTGCCGGGCACGCCGAAATCGCGGCACAGCACCAGCAAAAAGCTCACCAGACGGGAGGACATGTCCCGGTGGGTGAGGGTCTCGATCATCGTTTCGGTCTGCAGAATCCGCGATGAGAGACCCTGCAGCAGCAGCAGGCCGACGCTGGCGTCTTCTTCGATCGCCTTGCGCACGGACGTGGCCGGGGCGCTGACCATCTCGACCCGGGTGAAGGCGATCGCGTGATAGAAGCGGTCCGAACGCTGGCCGGTCAGCAGCGACAGCACCCCGAACAGGCTGTTCTCGCGCAGCAGCGCCACCGTGATCTCCTCGCCCGATTCGTACACCCGCGACAACCGCACGGCGCCGCGACGGATCAGATAGACCCGTTCGGCCGGGTCCCCCGGGAAGAAGATCGTCTTGCCCCGTTCGATCGTTTCGACCGAACTGCCGGCCAGTCCCCGGATCACCTCCACCAGCGTCATGGAGGCGGGCTGGGAGCCGCCTGTGGGGGTGGTGGGATAGCGGCTGAACCCGCGCGTGGCGCCGACCATCGGGGCTTGACAGGTGCCCGGAACCTAAGGACCAGCCGGCCCCCCGCTTGTAGCGAATCACACGGTTTGGCAGCTGGCGCCGGCAGTGGTTCACCTGTTCGCCACTACAGGTGGTGTGCGCTGCTTGTGAACGGGGCCAAGCCCGCTACATTCAGCTTCTCGCGACCCAGCGGCCGCCACGGGGGATGTCCATGACCGCCAGCCTCAGCAGCCACCCCCGAGCACCCCAGCGAGGGCTGCACGCGCTGCCCACGGTCGCCTCGCCGCCGCCACTGCGCTTGGTGGTTCAGCCCGAGGGGCTGCTGCAGGTGCACACGGCCCCCTTTCGCGGCAGTGTCGGCAGCGTGCTCAGTCAGGCTCTGCGGGCCGCCGGTCTGGGCAGCCGGGTGCTGATCTCCCAGTTTCTCAAGGGTGGTGTCGACCAGGGGCCGGACCGCGCCCCGACCCTCTGCGGTCGCCTGCAGTGGCTGCGGCCGGCGATGGACCTCTGCATCGACGCCCCTGCGGCCGAGGCATCCCCCTCGCCGGCGACCCTGGCGGCCATCGCCGAGGTCTGGGAAGTGTGCCGCAGCCAGCTGATCAATGCCAGCTGCGACCTGATGGTGCTCGACGAGTTGGGTCTGGCCGTCACCTACGGCTATCTGCCTCTCGACGAGGTGGTCGCGGCCCTGCAGCAGCGTCCGGGACAGATGGATGTCATCCTCACCGGACCTGCAATCCCCGAACCGCTGATGGCCATGGCCGACCAGGTCACCCAGCTCAGGCGGGGGGGCTGATGCTCAAGAACGACCGCTGGATCAACCAGATGGCGGCAGGCGGCATGCTCGAGCCGTTCCAGCCGACCCTGGTGCGCCACCTTGATCCGGAGAACCAGGCCAATCCGGTGTTGAGCTTCGGCTGCTCCTCCTATGGCTATGACCTGCGCCTGTCAGCGCAGGAGTTTCTGATCTTCAAGCACGTCCCCGGCACCGTGATGAACCCCAAGCGGTTTAACCCGGCCAACCTGGAGCCGGCACCTTTGCATCAGGACGAGGATGGTGAGTACTTCATCCTCCCGGCCCACTCCTATGGCCTGGGAGTGGCGCTCGAGCACATGCGGGTCCCTCCCAACATCACCGTGATCTGCCTGGGCAAGAGCACCTATGCCCGTCTGGGCATCATCGTCAACACCACCCCGGCTGAAGCCAGCTGGGAAGGACACCTGACCCTGGAGTTCAGCAATTCGTCAGGCGCTGATTGCCGCATCTATGCCAATGAGGGCATCTGCCAGTTGCTGTTCTTTGAGGGTGATCCCTGCGAGACCACCTACCGCGACCGCGCCGGCAAATACCAACACCAGCCCGAGCGGGTGACCCTGGCGAGGGTTTAAGGCGCGCCCTAGGGCGCAAGCCTGGC
>JAIXOF010000223.1 GCA_027486935.1 Cyanobium sp. C1_MAG_00004
GCAACCATGGCAGCCAGAGCGTCGATCTGACCGGCGTTGATGAATTCGCCGCGGGCATCAGCCTGGGCAACGACCTTGGTGAAGGCGTCGAACATTGAGGGGCTCCTGTTCTCGACGAAGAGTCGGGGAGAGTGTTGGGTGCCAGGTTGTCGATTGGCTGATCACGGCTGAAAGCCGCGCCAGGCACCCCGTCAACTTGACCCGACTATTGTTGGACCTTGGCCCTCCTGGATGAGGACGCCGTAACAAACGGTCATTCCCTTCAGGATTCAGTCTTTGCAAGGCTTCTGGCCGGTTGTGTGCCCCGACTGGTTCAACCTGAACCGCGCGCTCACAAAAAAGCCCCCCGGCCAGGCGGCCGGGGGGTTGGTTGGGGTGCCGGAGCTCAGGCGTGATCGATCGATCAGCCTTCGGTCTTGGCTTTGGAGCTCGAGGAGCGGCTGCTGGTCTGGCGGGGGGCCTTGGCAGCCGTCAGATCACCACCGTTGACAGCGACGCCGACGATCTTGCCGCCCATGCGCTGCACCATGCGCATCGTTTCGTTCATGCGGGTGTAGGGCACGTTCATGACCATGTCAGCCGTACGCGAATAGTCGTTGTTGGCCAGACCGGTGATGGTGAACGTGACCTGACGGTCGCTGCTGAAGCTGGTGCCTCGAGTACCTGCGGAAACCTTCATGGTTGACGACGTGGCAAGGAACAGATGATGGAGCGGCCTGGGGCGGCTCAGTTGACCGGGGTGATGCTGGCGATCCGCCCACCTTCACGCTGGATCTGCTGCTGGTACTCCAGCAGTTTGTTGAAGGGAATGAAGCGCACCCGGTTGCTGCGCTTGTGCAGACGGTAGTTGTTGAAGCCGGTGATTTCCACCCGGAAGGTGCGGCCCTCCTCGCCAGCGCCCACACCCTGACGGGTGATGCCGTCAGCGGTCACTTTGCGGAACACATTGCCCTTGGCATTGGGGCTGACAACCGCCATCGGCTGCTCGGCGTGAATCGCCGGGTTGAGGCGCGACTGGGTCTTGAGAATGTCACCCCGCACCGAAGCGCCAGCAGCACCACGGGTCAGCTGCAGCATGTAGGAGAACTGCAGACCCTGCTGGCCCACCGAGTAATCCCAGCCATGCAGGTAGGGAACGACCTCTTCGCCAAAGCGCTCCTGGTATTCGGCGCTGTCGATGTAGGAATCGATTTCCGCGTCGAAGCCCTGCTCCTGCAGGATCGTGAAGTGGTGCAGCATCTCGGCCTTGTTCTGGGGAGCGCGGCCAAGCAGATGCTTGAAATTCAGCTCGATGAAGCGGTAGGCGTTGCAGTTCTCAAAGAACTTCTGGCGGTAGAGGCCGCTCTTGGCCACCTGACGCACCAGTTCGCGCACGCTCAGATAGCCGCGCTTGAACAGGGATTCGGGACCCTCGAGCCGCTCGCTCTTCATCACGTACTGGTTGCCGAGCACCTGGCGGTAGACCGTGCGGATGATCAGCTCTTTGTCGGCCTCCGAGCCGTTGGTCCAGTTCTCGGTGTCACGGAACTGGCTGTAGCGGTCGATGCCCAGATAGGCGGCGTTGGCGAGGGCCATGGGAAACGTGAAAACGGCGGGGTGGAACGGCGTGTTGAGCCGGCCAGGCATGCAGCACCAGGGATCCTATGGGTCAAAAAAGGGCCCTGATCACCGCTTTCAGAATCGTTACATTGTCGAGTCCGGTCCTGGGCGGCAGGCCGTCGCGGCCCCCAGGCGGACAGTGGGACCTGGAGTGGGGACTGGCGCAATGGCCCGGCGTCGATACCATCCGGCCACAGGTCGTTGACCAGACATGGCAGATGCGGTGATGGCAGATGCGGTTTCGGCTCCGGCGGGCATCGGGCGCGTGGCCCATCAGTTGCAGGCACTCTCGGAACTCAGTGAGTCCTTGACGTACCGGTTGCTCGAGCTCGAAGAGCGCGTGGCTGTGCTGGACCGGATGGTCCAACCCCTGTTGGCTGCCAGCATCGGTGCTTCGGCCCAGCTCTCAGAGGAAGCCGAGCTCAGGCTGGACGACACCGAGGCGCGGTTGAGCCAGTTGGAAACCCTGCTGTCTGGCCTTGAGCACCCTTCGTCGTCCCAGGCGCAGCACGAGGATCCAGCGTTTGATCCCTTCAGCGATCGCGATGCTGTCGCCGATGACGATCAGCTGTTTCTCGACGAACAGGCTGAGGTGAGCGGGATCGACGATGAGATCCAGGAGTTTCCCGCTGACGATTTCGACGAGGATCAGCGCCTGATCGCCTGAGTCAGCCCAGCGCCTGGGTCCAGCTGTCTGGGATCTCGCCGCTGTAGTCGTCGGTGCGTTCGAACTCGAACGGTCCGGCCAGCGATCCCCATAGGTGCTCGTGGCTGACCGGGTCGTGGCCTCGGTCCAGGGTGCGCATGCTGCGGCCATTGATCTCGAAGCTGCTCACCAGATAGGCGGTGCTGCCCTTGCGATCTACCAGGCAACGGCAGCCGGGTTCCACTTCGCCGACAAACCCGTCAGCTTGTTCGCGCACCACATAGCTGCAGCCCTCGAGCAAGCGCAGATCAGAGGCCTGGATCTGCAGGCGGCGCGCACCGTCATCAATGGCGCCCCAAAACCGTTGTTCGTCGTGAAGGGCGTGGTTGTGAATCACCAGCCCTTCGTTCTGCTGTTCGGCCTGCAGCACCCGCAGGCGGTAAGGGGCCGCCGGATTGATCGCGTAGGACTGGTCCAGCAGCAGGGCGCCCGGTGCCAGCTGGGGCAGGGGCCTGAACTTGACCAGGATGTGGGCGTAGAGCGGCGGGTTGTCGAAAGCCTGCTGCTGGTTGCTGAAGCCGCCGCTCAGCAGGTGCAGCAGACGCAGCAGGGGGGTAGTCAAGGCTTTGGCGCTGAACTGGAGGCGACCTTATCCAACTTGGGTTACCGCGGCCCAGCCTCTGGCCTCAAAGACCCAGCAGGCGAATGCGAAAGTCGACCACCTGCCTTGCCAGCTCTGGCTGGCTCTGGGCAAAGGGGTGCTCGGCGACCTCGGCCAGCACGGCATCGGTGCGGGCGCTCAGGTCCAACTCACCATGCTGGCGGCGATGCCGGGCCCAGGCTTCATCAAAGGCCTGGGCAAAGCTGTCGGCGTTGTTGAACAACCGATCAGAGGGGGGCTCGGGCAGGGGAACCATGGACTGGCGCAGCATGCAATAACCATCTCAAAGGGTGACAGACAGCCTGTGCAACCCGTGGCAGGCTTGGTTTGGTCCAACCAGCACCAATCCGTACGAACCATGACTGCTTCTGTTTCCCCTGAATTGGAGCGCAAGCTTGCTGCGGTCACGTCGATTCATGGCATCCAGCAGTTGCTCGCCACCGAAGGGCTGCAGATGAGTGATCTCGAGATCGCCAGGGGGCTGATCGTCGAGGGTGGTTCGTCCCGTTTCGCCGGCCTTACCCCCGCTGCCCAGGACCAGGTGGCTGAGTTGGTGGTGCTCGCCGAAGCCGATCCGGCCATTGCCGCCCTTCTGGCTGATCCTGAGCAGGTGGCCGATCGCTTGCCCGCGTTGGCGGCTGCCCAGGGCCTGACGCTGGATGCAGAGGTGCTTGCAGCCCTGTCGCAACCGTTGGATCTGGCTGATACCCAGCTCGAGCGGGTGGTTGGTGGCATTGATCCGCTCACGGCCTCCCTGATCACACTTGGTATCACAACCCTCGGCGGCGTTCTGACGCTGTGGATCACCAAGCACTACGAAGCGAAGGCGAAATAATCGGTGTTATTGGCTAAGTACTGCTAACGCCTCAGAAAGAGTTGCTGTCGGGAGGATCAATCCGGCAGCAACTCCTTTCTTGTGAAATTGAAATGGACAATGCCAGGACCCAGATTTGAACTGGGGACACGGCGATTTTCAGTCGCCTGCTCTACCAACTGAGCTATCCCGGCCCGTCACGACGTATGGCTTCAGAAGAGCCGAACGCGTTGACGTGTTGATCTTAGATCACGCCGTGCCGCTGCCCGGGGGGTGCGGGCCAGGCACAGCAGCCCTGCCACCGTCCAGCCGGCACTCTGCAACGCCTGTTGGGCCGCCAGGGCGGTAGCGCCGCTGGTCAGCACGTCATCGACCAGCAGCACCCCGGCCCGTTGGGCCTGGGTTGGGCCTGTCGGCATCAGGCTGCAGAAGCTCAGCCATTGGTTGCGCCAGCGCTGCTGGCGACCCAGCCGGCGCTGCGGGGCGACCCAGCCCCGGCGCAGCAGCAGCTCGGGCTGCTGGCGGCAAGGCAACCCCAGTACCCCCTCGCGGTTGAGGGCCTCGACCAGCATCCCGGTCAACACAGCGGGCACCGGGTTGGGTTGGCGTTGCCGGCTGGGAATCGGCACCACCAGCAGCTCCTGCCATTGGGGGGCCTGGGGTCGCTTCGGCGGAGCGTGGGCGACTTGCTGCAGCAGCGCTTCCAGCGGTGCTGCCAGGCTGGCAGCGTCCGGTTGGCGCCTCTGCTCCAGCACCAGCTCGCGCAGCTCGCCGGCATACCAGCCGGCACTCCACCAGGGCAGGGGGGTGACCCCGTGGAGTCCACCCCAGTCGCAGGATTCGAGCTGCCAGCGCAACGGAAACCAGAGCGGCAAGGCCAAGGGTGCCGTTGCGTGCTCAGCAGTCGGTGGCATGGTCGATCGGCGGGGACACCTCAGGGTTCCCACCGGTTGGCCAGCCGGCCTCAGGCCTGTTGAGGCATTGCCCGCAGCATCGCCACCAGGGTGCGATGGGCGTCCTCGCTGTCGCTGAGCTCGTGGTCGAAGCCGACTTGCACGGTGCGGCCATCAACCTCGAGCTGCATCGCCTGTGGTGTGATCGCCACCATGCGCGCGGTCTGGGCGTCTGACACGCCGCCGTAATGGCGGGCGTAGGCCACGACCGCGACGCCGTGGTCATCGTTCATGTGTTGGCAGATGCGGTCACTGACGGCAGCGGTCAAGGGGTCGGCGGCCATGGCTGCAAGTGGGGGTGAAACAGGGGCTGAACCGGGCGATTCTGCTGCC
>JAIXOF010000152.1 GCA_027486935.1 Cyanobium sp. C1_MAG_00004
CCGGCCTGCAGCCGACCCACAACAGGACCCCCAGCATCGCGCAACACGCTGGGCGGCTTCGCTTGGCTCGGCTTGGCTCGGCTTGGCTTGGCTTGGGGCTGACTTGGCCTTGGACTCCCTTTCTGTTCCTGCCCTATGCCGATCTCGGCACGCTGATGCGCCCGTGCCCTGATGCGCCCGTGCCCTGATGCAGTCGTGCCGTGATGCGCCCGTGCCGTGATGCAATCGTGCTGAGGTGCGGTCGTGCCGAGATCGGCATAGGGCGCCAACAGAGAACCCGGGCCGCACCTGCTCTCCTGCTGGCTGCGTCCACGCGCGAGGCAGAGCTGTTCGTTTGATGAAACGCAAGCCCTGATCCAGGCTCAGGCGGTCCCGATTGAGCCGTCGAGTGTGTTGCGCGGGCTCAGGGACAGCTGTGACACGGCGGGAGCATCAGCACACCCTGCTTCGATGAGCGTGGCCAACGGCTCGAGCACGAAGGATCGCTGCCGCCACAGGGGGTGAGGCAGCTGCAGGGCGGGGGTTGCCGCCGTTGCGGGCAAATCGAGCTCTAAATCGCCCCACCACAGCAGATCGAGATCGAGGCTGCGGGGCCCCCAGTGCTGACGCTCGAGCTGGGGCGGGCGGCCGAACTCGGCCTCCAACTGCTGCAGGCACTGCAGCAACTCCACGGCTGCACTGGTCAGAGCTGCGCGGGCCAGGGCTGCACTGGTCGGGGCTGCACTGTCCAGGCCATGCGGGACCGTTGCATTGCACTCAGTTGCATCCCATCCAGTTGCATCGCACCGAGTTGCATCCAAGGCAACAGCACTTGGCGATGGGGCCGCTTTCACCGCCAGAGCTGGGGGCAGCTCGACCAGCAGCACCCCATTGCAGTAGGGGCGCTGACCGGGGGGGCCACCGACCGGGGCGGTCTGGAGCAGCGGCGACCAGCGAAACAGCAGCGACGCCTGGGCCCAGCCTTGCAGCAGCTGCTCCAGCAAAGGGCGCACCGCCAGCAGGGTGTCGGCCGGCTCGCCGGCTGGGCTGGGCAGGTTGGCACCCAGGGCGATCGCCAGGGTGTCGGGGCGCTGCAGGGCCTGGGCGACCGCTGCTGCCAGGCAGCTCAGCTGCCCGTCGTCCTGATCAGCGAGACTGGCGCGCACTGCGACGGGCCCGGGCCACTACCTCCATGGTTGCAAGCGGCACAGCGGAGAGCACAGCGGCAGCGCGGGCGTTTCCACTGGCGGCGATCACCGGCCACGGCACGCTCAAGCTGGCACTGCTGCTGGCGGCGGTCGACCCGGGTCTGGGCGGCGTGGTGATCGCCGGCGGCCGCGGCACCGGCAAATCGGTGCTGGCGCGCGGCCTGCACGCCCTGTTGCCGCCGATCGATGTTCTCGATCTGGGCACAGGACCTTGTGCTGAGGGAAAGCCAGCCGATGGGAAACCTGCGGCTGCCATGCCGGTGGGCCTCAACCTGGACCCGCAGCGCCCCGACGAGTGGGACGAGGCCACCCGCGACCGGTTGATCGCCCTGGGGGCTGATCCAGAAAGCAGCGGCACAGGCGGCAGCGTCAGCAGCACAGGCGGTGGCCCCAGCGGAGGCGCCAGCGGGTTGCTGCCGACCCGGGTGATTCCGGCGCCGTTTGTGCAGGTGCCCCTGGGGATCACCGAAGACCGGCTGCTGGGCTCGGTCGATGTGACCGCCTCGCTGGCCAGCGGGCAGGCCGTGTTTCAACCGGGTCTGCTGGCCGAGGCGCACCGCGGCGTGCTGTACGTCGATGAGCTGAACCTGCTCGACGACAACATCACCAACCTGCTGCTGGCGGCCGTGGGCAGCGGCGAGAACCGGATCGAGCGCGAAGGGCTGAGCCTGTCGCACCCCTGCCGCTGCCTGCTGATCGCCACCTACAACCCCGAGGAGGGGGTTGTGCGCGATCACCTGCTGGATCGCTTTGCGATCTGCCTGAGCGCCAACCAGGTGCTCGAACTGGATCAGCGGGTCGAGATCACCCGCAGCGCCATCGGCCATGCCGAATCGAGCACAGCCTTTGGCGCCCGCTGGCAAGAGGAGACCGACGCTCTAGCGACCCAGCTGCTGCTGGCGCGCCAGTGGCTGCCGGATGTGCAGATCGCCCGCGAGCAGATCGCCTACCTGGTGACCGAGGCCCTGCGCGGCGGGGTCGAGGGGCACCGCAGCGAGCTCTATGCGGTGCGGGTGGCCCGGGCCCACGCCGCCCTGAGCGGCCGCGACACGGTCGAAGCCGAAGACCTGCAGGTCGCCGTGCGCCTGGTGATCGCGCCGCGGGCCCTGCAGATGCCGCCGCAGGATCCCAATCAGCCGCTGGAACCGCCGCCGCCGCCACCGCCGCCCCAAAGCGAGCAGCCGCCCGAGCCGCCAGAGCAACCTGAGCAGCCCGGCAGCGACAACAGCAACGACGAGAACAACGAGCCGGACGACGCTGACGACTCCAGCAACGAGGACAACAACGACGAGGCGGACAACGACGACAACCAGGACGATTCCGACACCCCCGAGGACCAGGCCCCGCCCCAGGTGCCCGAGGAGTTCATGCTCGACCCCGAGGCGGTGGCGATCGACCCTGACCTGCTGCTGTTTGGCGCCGCCAAGGCCAAGACCGGCGGCAGCGGCAGCCGGGCGGTGGTTTTCAGCGACTCGCGCGGGCGCTACGTCAAACCGATGCTGCCCCGCGGCCCGGTCAAGCGCATCGCCGTCGACGCCACCCTGCGGGCGGCGGCCCCGTATCAGAAGACCCGGCGCGAGCGCCAGCCCCACCGCACGGTGATCGTCGAAGACGGCGACCTGCGGGCCAAGCAGCTGCAGCGCAAGGCCGGTGCCCTGGTGATCTTTTTGGTCGATGCCAGCGGCTCGATGGCGCTGAACCGCATGCAGAGCGCCAAGGGCGCCGTGATCCGCCTGCTGACCGAGGCCTACGAGAACCGCGACGAGGTGGCCCTGATCCCGTTCAGGGGCGAGCAGGCCGAGGTGCTGCTGCCACCGACCCGCTCGATCACCGCTGCCCGCCGGCGCCTGGAATCGATGCCCTGCGGCGGCGGCTCGCCCCTGGCCCATGGCCTCTCGCAGGCCGCCCGGGTGGGGGCCAATGCTCTGGCCACCGGCGATCTGGGCCAGGTGGTGGTGGTGGCGATCACCGACGGCCGCGGCAACGTGCCGCTGTCGCGCTCGTTAGGCCAACCGGTGCTCGCGGGCGAGGAAGCACCTGACCTCAAGGAAGAGGTCAAGCAGGTGGCCAGCCGCTACCGATCCCTGGGCATCAAGCTGCTGGTGATCGACACCGAGCGCAAATTCATCGGCAGCGGCATGGGCAAGGACCTGGCCGAAGCCGCCGGCGGCAAATACGTGCAGCTGCCCAAGGCCAGCGATCAGGCCATCGCCGCGATCGCCATGGAGGCGATCAGCGGGTTCTGAGACGACCCCTGCAGCCTGACGCCGCTGCCGCCTAGCGGGTGCAGTGTCAGGGCTTGCGGGCCGCAGCCCGGCCGGGGTACAGCTCGTCAAAGAACTTGCCCAGGCCGACGGCGACGCTTTTGACGCCGTTCATGAACTGGGGGTCGCTGGTCAGCTTCTTGACGTCGCCGCCGACCGCCTCCCAGCGGGCGGTGAGCTTCTCGGCGTTGGCGACGGTGCCCTGCAGGTCCGAGACGGTCTTGGGGTTGTCGAGGGCGGACACCAGGTTGCGGATGTGGGCGCTGCTGGC
>JAIXOF010000144.1 GCA_027486935.1 Cyanobium sp. C1_MAG_00004
GGCATTCCCAACAACCTGTTCCCGTTCATCAGTCAGGTGGCGGTGGGCCGCCGCCAGCAGTTGCAGGTGTTCGGCGGCGACTGGCCCACCCCCGACGGCACCGGCGTGCGCGACTACATCCACGTGATGGACCTGGCCGAGGGGCACCGCGCCGCCCTCGAGCGGCTGTTGAGCCATCCGCCCGAACTGCTGACCCTCAACCTGGGCAGCGGCCAGGGCATCTCGGTGCTCGAGCTGGTGGCGGCCTTTGCCGAAGCCAGTGGACGGCCGGTGCCGTACGCGATCTGCGATCGCCGCCCCGGCGACGCGGCCAGCACCGTGGCCGACCCGACCCAGGCGGCCGACCTGCTGGGTTGGCGCACCCAGCTGGGTCTGGCCGACATCTGCCGCGACGGCTGGGCCTGGCAGAGCGCCAACCCCCAGGGTTATGGCGCCTGAGTCCATCGCCGCGCACCTGGTGCTGGCCGGCGGTGGCCACAGCCATACCCTGGTGCTGCTGATGTGGGCCATGCACCCCGCCCGCCGGCCCCAGGCCCTGATCACCCTGGTGAGCCGCTGCAGCACGGCCCTCTATTCGGGCATGGTGCCAGGGCTGGTGGCCGGGCTCTACAGCCGCGAGCAGGCCGCCATCGACCTGCGGCAGCTTTGCCACCTGGCGGGCGTCAGCTTTGTCCAGGCCGAAATCACTGGCCTGGATCTGCCGGGCAGCCAACTGCTGCTGGCCGATCGCGCCGCCCTGGGCTTCGACTGGCTCAGCCTCGATGTCGGGGCTGCAATCGCAGGGGCAGAGATCGCAGAAGAAGGGGCCATCGAGCCAGGCACCCAGCAGACCGAAACAACCATTTCTGTCAAACCGCTGGAGCCGTTTCTGGCGTGGTGCGAGAGGGCTGTTGCTGACCGAGTCGCCCAGCCAAAACCGCAACCCCGGCTCGTGGGCAGTGGGGCCGCCGCCGTCGAGCTGGCCCTGGCCCTGCGCGCCCGCGGCCTGCAGCCGGCGCTGCAGACCAAACCCAGCGGCCTGGCCCTGGGATCGGCGGCGGCCAACCGCGTTCTGGAGCGGGTGCTGGACGCTGCCGGCATCAGCCACGATCCCCCCGATCCAGGCCCGACTGGGACCACCATCGCTTGCACCGGCAGCCGCGGCCCCCGTTGGCTGGCGGCCAGTGGCCTGCCCACCGACGCCCGCGGCCGGGTGCGCACTGACAGCCGCCTGGTGGTCGAAGGGCACCCGCGGCTGCTCGCCAGCGGCGACTGCGGCGTGATCAGCAGCGATCCGCGCCCGGCCTCGGGGGTCTGGGCGGTGCGGGCAGCACCGGTGCTGGCCGCGAATCTGCAGGCGGCGATTGCAGGACGGCCCCTGCGGCGCTGGCGGCCCCAGCGGCGGGCCCTGCAATTGCTGGGCGATGGCGGGGTCAGCGGCCCGCCCCGGGCGATCGGCCTGTGGGGCCCCTGGGCCCTGGGTCCCAGCCGCTGGCTCTGGCAGTGGAAAGACCGGATCGACCGCCGCTTCATGGAGCGCTTTGCTGGGCTGCCGGCGCTGATGGGCCGCCGGCGGGGCGAGGACTCAGCCGCGATGGCCTGCCGGGGCTGTGCCGCCAAGCTGGCCGCCGAACCGCTGCGCGCCGCCCTTCAAACCTTGGGGCCGCTGCGCAACGACGATGCCGCCGTGATCGGCCGCGATGCCAACGGCCAGTGGTTGCTGCAAAGCGTCGATGGCTTTCCTGCTCTGCTCAGCGATCCCTGGCTCAACGCCCGGCTCACCACCCTGCACGCCTGCAGCGATCTGTGGGCCTGCGGTGGGGCCATGACCAGTGCCCAGGCGGTGGTCACCCTGCCGCAACTGGCGCCTGGTCTGCAGAGCGAGCTGCTGCGGCAGACCCTGGCGGGGGTGGGTTCGGTGCTGGATCCCCAGGGCGCCCAGCTACTCGGCGGCCACACGCTTGAGGCCCGCGACGCCCTGCCGGGCACCGGCCTGAGCCTGATGCTCACGGTCAATGGCAGCGCCCCCACCGAGCGCCTGTGGCCCAAGGGCCCCCTGCGCCAGGACGAGGTGCTGATCCTGACCCGCCCGGTGGGCAGCGGCGTGCTGTTTGCCGCGGCCATGGCCGCCGCCGCCAAGCCCCACTGGATCGACCAGGCCCTGGCGGTACTGCAACAGAGCCAGGCGCCCCTGGTGGAGCGGCTGGCCGCCCAGGGCTGCCGCGCCTGCACCGACATCACCGGCTTTGGCCTGCTGGGCCACCTGGGCGAAATGCTGGCCGCCAGCCCGCCAGGCACCCGCCTGCAGCTGGATGCCACCGCCCTGGCCGGCCTGGCCCTGCCCGGCGCCCTGGAGCTGCTGGCGGCCGGCCACGCCAGCACCCTGGCCCCCGCCAACGCCCAGGCACTGGCCCGGCTGGAGAGTCCGGTGAGCCTGCAAGGTGACGCCAGCGCCCCATTGCAGCAACTGCTGATCGACCCCCAGACCTGCGGGCCGCTGCTGGCCGCCGTGCCCGCAGAACGGGCCGCTGCCGCCATCGCTGCCCTGCACCACCAGGGGTTCCAGCAGGCCGCCGTGATCGGCCAGGTCATGGCCTGAGGGGTTGGAGCGGGCCCTCAGCAGCGCTCCTGGGCCAAGCGCTCGGCCCGCAACTGGCGTAGGCGCTCGCCCAGGGCGGGGCCGGGCCGCAGGCCCTCGGCGGCCATCAGCTCGGCGGCGCTGCACGGCGCCTTGAGGTGACGCCAACGCAGCCACCAGCGCAACAACGGCCGGCGCGGCAGAGGCAGCTGCTGCGGACCCACCCCGCCCGTGGCCAGCTCGAGGGCCACGGCCTCGGGCGACAGGCCCGCGGCCTCAAGCCACTGGCACCACGGGGCCACACCCCACGCTCGCCAGGGCGGGTCGGCCTGCTGATGCCACCGATGGCGCAGCTCCAGCCATTGGGCCAGCAGCTTGTGGTCCCGGTGGGGCAGCTGCAGGCGCTCGGCCAGGGCCAACGGAGCCGCCGCCCCCGCCAGCAGCGCTGGGAGCAGCGGCAAGCCGAACCGCTGGGCCCATCGCAGCCGCCGCAACCGAGCCTGGGCAGGCTCGGCCTGCAGCGCTGCATCCAGCAGCTGCAAGCCCCCCCACTGCTGCAGCAGCGCCAGAGCCTGGGGCCAGGGTTCGCGGGCCAGCAGCAGCTCGAGCTCCATGCGCAGGCGCGTGCCCAGGGCCGACGGCGCCTGCGCCGGCGGGTCGCCGGGCCGCCAGCTCCAGGGCCAGATCTCCAGGGTGCTGCGGGCCTGCAGCTGCGACTCGGGAGCCAGATGGAACCCCAGCCGAGCGCCGTAACGGGCACCACGCAC
>JAIXOF010000086.1 GCA_027486935.1 Cyanobium sp. C1_MAG_00004
AGCCCTGACGCCAAGCCACCTCCTCTGGGCAGCCGATCTTGAGGCCCTGACGCTTTTCCAGAGTACGAATATAGCTCCCTGCTTCGTGCAAGGAATCACAGGTGCCCGTATCCAGCCAGGCCATGCCCCGACCCATCAGCTCCACCTGCAATTCACCGGCTTCCAGATACATCCGGTTCAGGTCGGTGATCTCCAGTTCGCCCCGCGGCGAAGGCCGGACCTGCTTGGCAAGCTCCACAACTTGCGCGTCATAGAAATAAAGACCCGTTACCGCATAGTTAGACGCGGGCCGCTCAGGCTTTTCTTCAAGGGACACCACCTGACGCTCCCCATTGGCACCCTTCTGCCAACCCACAACGCCATAGCGCTCCGGATCCACCACCCGGTAGGCGAACACGGTGGCCCCATGCTCAAGCTGGGCCGCCGTCTGCAGCCCAAAAGAGAGTTCATGGCCATAGAACAGGTTGTCGCCCAGCACCAGCGCCGCCGGACGCTCCCCAAGAAAATCAGCGCCAATCAAAAAGGCCTGGGCCAAACCATCAGGGCTGGGCTGCTCTGCATAGCTGAACTCAAGGCCCCAGCGCAATCCATCACCCAACAACTCCTGGAATCGAGGCAGATCCTGGGGCGTAGAAATAATCAGAATCTCCCTAATACCCGCCAGCATTAATGTGCTCAGCGGGTAATAGATCATAGGTTTATCATATACCGGCAGCAACTGCTTGCTCACAGCCTGAGTGATCGGATGCAGCCGCGTGCCGCTACCGCCAGCCAATATGATACCACGGCGGTGAAGCAATTGCTTAATCGTTTTCATACGCAATTAGATTTAGCCAATCTCCTTGAGCTTCAATGCACCCTCTAGGACAATCTGGTAGGTGATCCCATGCCCCCAGGAAGATCACGACCTGCGTGCTTTCGAACCGATCCGCCAGTTCCTCGCTGGCCCGTCGTGCTCCTACATCAAGGTCCTCAGCTAATCCGGCACGGCCTTCAGGCCGTGCCGGATTAGCGCCTATAAACGCTTGCTGGTGATCGTAACTCCGGCCGCCTGCTGGCCCACCAGCGCCCGGCAAAGGCGATCACCGGCCAATTGAAGGCAGCATCTGGACCAGGAACGTGTCTTGGGAGCGACCACACCCACCTCGGTCTCGGCACCAATATCCACCACACTCGGTATCGAGCAGCCGCGGGGCGTAGGCGGGATCGGGCAGGAGCAGGGCTCAACTGACTCAGGCTCCAGCCACAGCAACTTCGCATAGCCAATCGCAATCGCAAAGGGGTATGCGGGCTGCACATGGCAACACACCCTGTAGGTTCCCTGCACCAGCCCACATCACAGTTGCAAAAGAGGCTCTCAAAACTGCAGAGCAGGCTTCTGGCGGCGGGGCTGGTGTTCCTTGCCTGCGCCGCTGGACCAGCGGCGGTCAAGGCGCAAAGCCAGCCCCCTGGGCCAGCAGCGGTGCCAGGCAAGCAATCAGCCCTGCGCGCCACCTACGACGCCTACCTGATCGGCCCCGGCGACGCCCTGGAAGTGGAGCTCCAGGACATCCCCGAATACTCGGGCGTGTTCTCGATCGGGCCTGACGGCACCATGTACCTGCCGCGGCTGCGGGGCTTGTATGTGGAAGGCCTGACAGTCGAAGAGCTGCGCTACTTCCTGACCCAGCAGTTCGCCACCTACGTGCGCAACCCCCAGGTGTTCGTACGGCCGGTGGCCTACCGCCCGATCCGGGTCTACGTGGGTGGCGAGGTGCGCCGACCCGGCTACTACTACCTGGCCGGCGAGCAAACCCTGGATGACAGCGGCCTGGCAGGGTCCACCAGCGCCACGCTGACCAGTGCAACCGCCAGCCGCAGCACGGCGCTGGCCAACCCGGCGGCCCTGCGGCCCCAGGTCAACCCCCGGGCGATTCGCCTGCCGACCGTGTTTGACGCGATCAGGGCCGGCCAGGGCGTGACCCCCTTTTCGGACCTGGCCAGCGTCAGCGTCACCCGCCGCCAGCCTCTGAGCGCCGGCGGCGGCAAGATCCGCACCAGCCTCAACTTCTTGAGCCTGATCACCGAGGGTGACGAGAGCCAGAACATTCGCCTGTTTGACGGCGACATGGTCGTGGTCGGCAAGTCGCCCGTCGTTCTGCGTGAGCAGATCCTGCGGGCGGCCGAGACCAACCTGTCGCCCGAGCTGATCGAGGTGTTCGTCAGCGGCCGGGTCAAGAACACCACGATCACCGGCGCCCAGGGCCGCGGCGCCGTGCAGCTGCCCCAGGGGTCCAGCCTCAACCAGGCGATCGCCGCCGCCGGCGGGCCGCGGCTGCTGCGCGGCAACGTTGAGTTTCTGCGTTTCAACCGTGACGGCAGCACCGACCGGCGCCTGTTTGGCTATGACGCCGCCGCCGCCGCCGGCAGCCAGAAAAATCCGGTGCTGATGTCCGGTGACGTGATCCGCATCAACGACTCGGTGCTGAGCGCCAGTGTCGAGGTGCTGAACGAGATCACCGGCCCGGTGCTGACCCTGTATTCGCTTTACCGCATCTTCCAGTGACCCCCACCCCTGCCCCGGCCGACGACGAGATCGACCTGCGCCAGCTGGGTGGAGCGTTGCGGCGCCGCTGGCGTTGGATCGGCGCTGGGGCCGGTGCTGGCCTGCTGCTGGCGGGCCTGGCCACCCTGCTGCAAAAGCCGGTGTGGGAAGGGGAATTTCAGATCGTCCTGGCCAGTGAGAAGCAGGGCAGCGGTCTCAGCGCCCTGCTGGGCCAGAACGCCGCCCTGGCCTCCCTGGCGGGCCTGGGTGGCGGCGGCGGTGATGGCCAGGAGACCGAGGTCAAGATCCTCGAAAGCCCCTCGGTGCTGCTGCCCGTCTACGAGTGGATCAAGAGGTTCAAGACGCCTGAACAAGCCGAGGGCTTGCGCTTCAAGAACTGGGTTAAAGGAGCGGTCGAGGTCAAAGCCGA
>JAIXOF010000190.1 GCA_027486935.1 Cyanobium sp. C1_MAG_00004
AGGCTCCGGCACCACGGATCAGCCGCCCCCAGCTGCCGACCACGGCAGCAGCCTCCGAAGAGATTTCAGCCGAGGCCGACTCCACCGAAGCCGTCTCCACCGAAACAGCCTCAACCGAAGCAGCCGCACCCCAGCTGGAGCCGGACGAGACCTTCGAGCCGGCGATGGAGGCCGAACCCCCCGAAGAACCCACCCCGGTGTTGGCTGAGCCACAGGTGTCGGCGGATCCACCAGTGTCGGCTGATGCACCAGCCGCTGCTGATGCACCTGGCTCTGCTGATGGTCCGGAGACGGCCTGGCCCGATCCGGCCACGGGCGATGTCAGCGAGGGCCCTTTCTCGAGCGACATCAGTCTTTGATCACGGCACAATGGTTGGAGTCCCGCCAGAGCCGTTGATGAATCCCCTGTTGCAGCCCGTGCGCAGCTGCGCCAACGGCTTGGGGCTTGCCTGGTGGGCGCGGGTAGAGACCCGTTCTCCCAACGTGACCTACTGGTTCGGTCCGTTCGTGCGTCGCAGCACCCTTGAGGCCGAGCTGCCCGCCTTTCTGGCGGACCTCAGCTCTGAAGCCCCAGGGGACATGCACCACGAGGTGCTGCGCACCCGGCGCGGCGAACCCCTGACCGAGCCCGGCTGATAGCGTCCCAGCAGCTGAGGTCTGGGTCGATGGGCATTGCTGCCTGGCGTGAACAACTGCGCACTGGAGAGGTCTCGGCACGGGAGCTCACCGATCAGCATTTGGCCCGCATCAGCGCCGTGGATCCCACCGTGCACGCCTTTTTGGAGGTCACGGCTGATCGGGCCCGGGCCGATGCCGACCGCATCGATGCAGCCCGCTCAGCCGGTGAGCCCCTGGCACCGCTGGCGGGAATTCCCCTGGCGATCAAGGACAACCTCTGCACCAAGGGCATCCGCACCACCTGCTCCAGCCGCATGCTGGAGACATTCGTGCCGCCCTACGAATCGACGGTGACCGAACGCCTGTGGCAGGCGGGTGCCGTGTTGCTGGGCAAGACCAACCTGGACGAGTTCGCCATGGGCAGCTCGACCGAAACCTCGGCCTTCGGTCCGAGCCGCAACCCCTGGAACCCCGAGCGGGTCCCCGGCGGCAGCTCCGGCGGCAGCGCTGCGGCGGTGGCCGCTGGCGAATGCGTGGCCTCGCTGGGCTCCGACACCGGCGGTTCCATCCGCCAGCCAGCGGCCTTCTGCGGAGTGGTGGGCTTCAAACCGACCTACGGCCGGGTGAGCCGCTGGGGCCTGGTGGCGTTCGCCAGTTCGCTTGACCAGGTGGGCCCGTTCACCACCAGCGTCGCCGACAGCGCCGAACTGCTGCAGGTGATCGCCGGTGCCGACCCCAGGGACGCCACCTGTCTCAAGGCCCCTGTTCCCGATTACGTCGCCGCGCTCCAGCAGCCGGTCCAAGGGCTGCGGGTGGGACTGATTCGTGAATGTTTTGAGCAGGAGGGACTGGATCCCGAGGTCAAGGCATCGGTGCTGGCGGCTGCCGCCCAGCTCGAAGCCCTGGGCTGTGAACTGGTGGAGGTCAGCTGCCCCCGGTTCAATGCCGGCATCGCCACCTACTACGTGATCGCCCCGTCGGAGGCGAGCGCCAACCTGGCCCGTTACGACGGCGTCAAATACGGCTACAGGGCGGGCAGCGGCGAGCCAGCTGGTGCCAGCCTGGCCGAGATGACGGCCCAGAGCCGCTCTGAGGGCTTCGGCGATGAGGTCAAGCGCCGGATCCTGATCGGCACCTACGCCCTGTCAGCGGGTTATGTGGATGCCTACTACAAGAAAGCCCAGCAGGTGCGCACCCTGATCCGCCGCGACTTTGATGCGGCCTTTGCCGGGGTCGATGTGCTGCTCACCCCCACCTCGCCGACCACCGCCTTCGGTTTCGGCGCCCATGCCGACGACCCCCTGGCCATGTATCTGGCCGATCTGCTGACGATTCCAGCCAACCTGGCCGGTCTGCCGGCGATCAACGTGCCCTGCGGGTTTGATCAGCAGGGGTTGCCGATCGGCCTGCAGCTGATCGGCAACGTGCTGGCCGAAGAGCGGGTGCTGCAGGTCGCCCACCACTACGAGCAGGCCGCCCGGGTGATGGCCGGCCGTCCGGCGGCAGCCCTGGTGCCCTGACGCCCACCCAACCCAGGCCGGACACCAGATCTGGCGTCCCTCCCCTAGGCTGAGTCCCCCGCTGCGCGCTCTGTGGTGTTCGTCCCCCTCCACAACCACAGCGATTACAGCCTGCTGGACGGGGCCAGCCAGCTGCCGGCCATGGTCGAGCGGGCGGTCGAACTTGGCATGCCGGCCCTGGCCCTCACCGACCATGGCGTCATGTACGGCGCGATCGAGCTGCTGAAGCTGTGCTCGAAAGCGGGCATCAAGCCGATCATCGGCAACGAGATGTATGTCATCAACGGTTCGCTTGATGACCCCAACCCACCCAAAAAAGAGCGCCGCTACCACCTGGTGGTGCTGGCCAAGAACGCGATCGGTTACCGCAACCTGGTCAAGCTGACCAGCATCAGCCACCTGCGGGGCATGCGCGGCCGCGGCATCTTCTCCCGCGCCTGCGTCGACAAAGCGACCCTGAAGGCCCACAGCGAAGGCCTGATCGTCGCAACCGCCTGCCTGGGGGGCGAAATTCCGCAGGCGATTTTGCGCGGACGGCCCGAGGTGGCCCGCGACGTGGCCCGTTGGTACCAGGAGGTGTTCGGTGAGGATTTCTACCTCGAGATCCAGGACCACGGCGGCATCGAGGACCGCATCGTCAACAGCGAAATCGCCAAAATCGGCGCCGAGCTCGGGATCGAGCTGATCGCCACCAACGACGCCCACTACCTGAGCGTCGGCGATGTGGAAGCCCACGACGCCCTGCTGTGCGTGCTGACCGGCAAGCTGATCAGCGATGAAAAACGGTTGCGCTACACGGGCACCGAATACATCAAGAGCGAAGCCGAAATGCTTCAGCTGTTCGGCGACCATCTGGAGGCAGACGTGATTGCCCGGGCGGTCGCCAACTCCGCCCGGGTGGCCGACAAAGTCGAGGACTACGACATCCTCGGCCGCTACCAGATGCCCCGCTTTCCCATCCCGGATGGGTTCACGGCCCCCAGCTACCTGCGGCATGTGAGTGAGGAGGGCCTGCGTAGGCGTCTGGGGCTGGGCGATAGCGAGGCCTTTGAGGCGAGCTATGGCGAACGGCTCGATTTTGAGTTGCAGGTCATGGAGCAGATGGGTTTTCCCACCTACTTCCTGGTGGTGTGGGACTACATCCGTTTTGCCCGCGACAACGGCATCCCGGTGGGACCTGGCCGGGGCTCGGCAGCGGGGTCACTGGTGGCCTATGCCCTGGGCATCACCAACATCGACCCGGTCACCAATGGCCTGCTGTTCGAGCGCTTCTTGAACCCCGAGCGCAAGTCGATGCCGGATATTGACACCGACTTCTGCATCGAACGCCGCGGTGAGGTGATCGACTACGTCACCCGCCGCTATGGCGACGACAAGGTCGCCCAGATCATCACCTTCAACCGCATGACCTCCAAGGCGGTGCTCAAGGATGTGGCCCGGGTGCTCGACATTCCCTACGGCGATGCCGACCGTCTGGCCAAGCTGATCCCGGTGGTGCGCGGCAAACCCGCCAAACTCAAGGAGATGATCGGCGATGAATCGCCAGCTCCCGAGTTTCGTGACAAGTACCAGAACGATCCGGTGGTGAAGCACTGGGTCGATCTGGCGATGCGCATCGAAGGCACCAACAAGACCTTCGGTGTGCATGCCGCTGGCGTGGTGATCGCCGCCGATCCGCTTGATGAACTAGTGCCGCTGCAGCGCAACAACGACGGCCAGGTGATCACCCAGTACTTCATGGAAGACGTGGAGTCCATGGGGCTGTTGAAGATGGACTTCCTGGGCCTCAAGAACCTGACGATGATCGACAAGACCATCGATCTGGTGGCCAGCAGCAGCGGCGAGACGGTCGATCCCGACGCCCTGCCACTGGACGACGATGCCACCTATGGCCTGCTGGCCCGGGGCGATCTCGAGGGCATCTTCCAGCTCGAATCGAGCGGCATGCGCCAGATCGTGCGCGACCTCAAACCGTCGTCCCTGGAGGACATCTCCTCGATCCTGGCGCTGTACCGACCCGGTCCGCTCGATGCCGGACTGATCCCCAAATTCATCAACCGCAAGCATGGCCGCGAGGCGATTGATTTCGCCCACGACAAACTGCAGCCGATCCTCAAAGAGACCTACGGGATCATGGTCTACCAGGAGCAGATCATGAAGATCGCCCAGGACCTGGCCGGCTATTCCCTGGGGGAAGCCGACCTGCTGCGGCGGGCCATGGGCAAGAAGAAGAAAAGCGAGATGGAAAAGCACCAGAGCATCTTTGTCTCCGGTGCCAGTGAACGGGGCGTCGACCCCAAGATTGCCGAGGGCCTGTTCGAGCAGATGGTGCTGTTCGCCGAGTACTGCTTCAACAAGAGCCATTCGACCGCTTATGGGGCGGTGACTTATCAAACCGCCTATCTCAAAGCCCATTACCCGGTCGCCTACATGGCGGCACTGCTGACGGTCAACGCCGGCGACACGGCCAAGGTCCAGCGCTACATCGCCAATGCCACGGCGATGGGCATCGAGGTGATGCCGCCCGACATCAACGCCTCCGGCATTGATTTCACCCCGGTCGAGGGCCGGATCCTGTTCGGCCTCTCGGCCATTCGCAACCTGGGCGAGGGTGCGATCCGCCAGCTGATCGAAAGCCGCAGCGCCGATGGCCCGTTCACCTGCCTGGGGGACCTCTGTGACCGCATTCCCAGCCAACAGCTGAACCGACGCGCCCTCGAAGCGCTGATCCACTCAGGCGCCCTCGATGCCCTGGAACCCCAGGGCAACCGGGCCCAACTGATGGCCGATCTGGAACTGGTGTTGGACTGGGCCCAGTCCAGAGCCCGGGATCGGGCCAGCGGCCAGGGCAACCTGCTCGACCTGCTGGGGGCAGCAACGGCTCCCGGCCCTGATGCCGCTCACGATCCCAGGCGAGCGAATCCCAGCACCATGCCCCGGGCGGCGGCGGTCCGGGACTATCCAAGCCAGGAGAAACTGCGGCTCGAGAAGGAACTGGTGGGGTTCTACCTCTCCGATCATCCGCTCAAGCAGGTGCAACGGCCGCTGCAGCTGTTGTCGCCGATCGCCCTGGCCAGCCTGGACGAGTTGGCCGACAAGGCCAAAGTGAGCGCTGTTGTTCTGATCAGCGAACTGCGGGCCGTCACCACCCGCAAGGGCGACCGCATGGCCGTGCTGCAGCTCGAAGACCTGAGCGGCAGCTGCGAAGCCGTGGTCTTTCCCAAGAGCTATGCCCGCCTGGCGGACCACCTGGTCGCGGATGCCCGCCTGCTGCTGTGGGCTTCGGTCGATCGCCGTGACGATCGCGTGCAACTGATCGTCGATGCCTGTTGCGGAATCGACGACCTGGAGCTGTTGATGGTGGAGCTGCCGGCAGATCAGGCCGGCGACATCACCATTCAGCATCGGCTGCGCGAATGCCTGCATCGCCACCGCCCCCCCATGGACGACACCGGTTCGCGGGTGCCGGTGGTCGCCCTGGTGCAGGATGCAGGTCAGTCCAGGTACGTGCGCCTGGGGGTCCAATTCTGCGTGGACAACCCCAGGGCCGCCCTGGAAACACTGCAATCAGCCTCGTTCAACGCGCGGGTGCGCTCACCCCTGCGGGCCGCCTGAGCGCATCGCGCGCAACGACTGGCGCAGCCGGCCCACATTCAGACCGATCTGCTCGGAGCCCAGCAGGCTGCCGGGCTCCGTTTCCCAGCTTGAGGACAACACCCCATAACTGAGGCCGAGTACGCCCAAC
The DNA here is from genome assembly GCA_027486935.1 of Cyanobium sp. C1_MAG_00004. GTDB lineage: Bacteria > Cyanobacteriota > Cyanobacteriia > PCC-6307 > Cyanobiaceae > RGUW01. Next base: position 5,884 of record JAIXOF010000190.1, read on the forward strand.
AAAAACAGCCCCCCGGAGGCTACCAACGTGATGCCCGGGGGGATATCGACAATCTGGCGGCTGACGAGCAGATAACTGACCACGAACACCCCCATGCCCAGGACTGAGGGCACACCACTGGCGACAGCGATCCTGCGCGCCATGCGGTTGGCGACCACGTCCGGGATCACCTTGGCCCGTGCGGGCTTTGCCGAGGGCTTACCGCCTCGCGAGCGAGATGCAGAAGCACCCTTTGAGAGCCCGCGTGGCGGCTGGGGGCCCAGACCCTTGCCCGGCATGGATCTGCCTCAGCCGCGAATGCCGAGCTTGGCGATCAGCTGGCTGTAACGCTCCTGGCTGATGCCGCGTAGGTAGCTCAGCAGACGCTTGCGACGGCCGATCATCTTGAGCAGTCCCTGGCGCGACGAGAAATCGTGCTTGTTGGCCTGCAGGTGCGTGGTGAGCTGGCTGATGCGCTCACTGAGCATCGCCACCTGGACCTCGGCCGACCCGGTGTCGGTGCCATGGGTCTGGTGGCTGTTGATCAGTTCCTGCTTCTTGGTGATGGTCAGCGGCATGGGCGACTTAGGGCGCCCGCGGCAGCCCCGTTCTGAGCAAACGTCGATCTTACGACGCCAGCTCAGGGGGTGCTGCGCGAGAGCCAGCGCAGGCAGGACCCGATCCAGGCCTCGGCGTCCTGGGCGGGGGCGTCAGCGCCGGTCTGGGCGCCGACCGCCCGCAGGGCCCGTTGAATCTCAAGCGGTTCGTACCCCAGGGCGCTGAGGGTGAGCTGCACCTCGTCGCGGGCGCTGGCCTCCAATCCCGCCAGGCCATTGTCTGGAGCCCCGTCCCCGTCTGAGGCCAGGTCCAGATCGGGCCCTGCCAGCTCGGCAAAGCGCTGTTGCAGTCTGGTGCGCAACTCAACAGCCAGGCGCTCGGCCGTGCGCTTGCCAACCCCCGGGGCCCGGGCCAGCAGGCGCAGATCCGCCTGCAGGATCGCCCGCACCAGCTGGGAAGGCTCCAGTTCGCCCAACAGCCCCAGGGCCACCTGGGGACCAACGCCGCTGACCGCCACCAGCTCGCGGAACAGATCGCGCTCGGCCCGATCACCAAACCCGAACAGCAGCCAGGCGTCCTCGCGGACGGTGTGCTGAATGTGCAGGGACAGGGTGCTGCCAGATGGTGGCAGAGCGGCAAACTGGCGTCGACTGAGCTGGACCTCGTACCCGACCCCACCCGTCACGAGCAGCACGCCGAAGCGATTGGCCTGCTGCCACGACGTGTGCACCTGCCCCTGCAGCCACCCGATCATGTCCGCCGCCCAACAGCACCCATGCTGCCCGCCGTGCCAACCCCTCTGGCCATCGGTCTGGCGCCCGCTCAGGCAACTGCTGGTGGTGGTGGTGCTGTTGGTGCCCCTGCTGCTGGGAGGTTGCGGCGGCATGGCCCAACCGCCCCGCACCACCGTGCTGCAGGCCCTGGCCCTGCAGATTGAACTCACCCAGGGCTCGATCGCCCGGGCACTGGCCCTGGACGCCCCGGGGCTGCCCGAGGTCAGCCGGGTGCGCATCGCCACGCAACAGGCGGTCACCATCGGCGACGGGCGCGGACTGCGGCTGGCCGGACAATTCGACTGGCGCCTGGCGGGGGATCCGATCCGGGTCGACAGCCCTTTTGAGATCTACCTGCAGCGTGGCGAGCGCGGCCAGAGCTGGCGGTTGGCGCGACCGATCAGCTCAGACGGCGAGGGCCATCCCCAGGAGTGGCTGATCGACCCGCTGCCGCTCAAGTCCTGAGCCCCCGCCAGCCCCCCGCCAGCGCTGCGCGCCAGGTCGGCCGGGGCCGTGGGGGGTTGAGGAGGCTGTATCGACTTTGTAGAGACGCCTCCTGGGCAGGGGCTTCCCCACTTTCTGCTGTCAAACGGCCGCAGAGGCGGGTCGTTTCAGGCTCATCAGCGTGGCCGCCAGCACCAGCGCAGCGCCCACCAGGGTCGAGCCCTCGAGCGGTTCGGCAAAGATCAGCCAGCCCCAGAGCACGGCAAAGGCCACCTGCACGTAGCTGATCGCCGTGGCCCTGGCGGCGGGCAAGCCCATCAACCCCTGAGTCAGCGTGAGTTGCCCGAGCTGGGTGAACAGGCCCACCCCGATCAGCCAGAACAGCTCACCCCAGCTGGGCACAACCGGATCGAGCAGCACCAGCGGCAGGCTGAGCACCAGGGCCACCAGCGGGAAATAAAAGACGATCACCAGGGGGTGTTCGCTGTGGCGCAGGGCGCGCACACTGACGTAAGCCAACGCTGTGCTGAACGCGCCGACCAGGGCAATGGCCACCGCCAGGGGCGGCAGACCCGTGCCAAGGCCCGAACCCACGGGCGGCGAAGCCAGCACCACCACCCCCACCCAGCCCAGGGCCACCGCCCCCAGCAAACGCCTGCCCAGCGGTTCCCCGAGACTGAGCCAGGCCAGCAGGGCGGTGAAGGTGGGATAGCTGTACTGCAGCACCGTGGCGGCCGCCAGCGGCAGCATGGCCAGGGCCTGGTAAACGCACAACAGCGCCAGGGTGCCGATGGCGCCGCGCCAGATCAGCAGCCCGCGGCGCTGCCCCCAGGGTGGAACCCCGGCCCGGCGCAACATCCACCAGCTCAGCACCACGCTCACCACCGCCCGGGCCAACACCACCTCGGTGGCGGGAATGCGGCTGCCGACCTGCTTGACGCAGACCCCCATCAGGGAAAAGCACAGCGCACTGACCACCATGGCCAGGGAGGCCGGCAAGGGTCTGCTGGCGGGGGTGGACATCGGTCCATCGAAGCACCGCAGAGCCGCCGTAGATTTGAGTCAAATCGTCCTTCCAGTCCGCTTCTTGAACCGAATTCCTCTGACCGGTCTGGTGGCGGTCGTTCTAGGTCTGCCCCTGGGGAGCCTTCTACCCCTGGGGAGCCCGCTGGCACTTGCCCAGCCACAGTCCCAGTCCCAGTCCCAGCCTGCTGGCCAGCCCCAGGTCGGCGCCAACATGAAGGATCAGATGATCCTTGGGTTCTGCAGCAGGGCGATGGCAGCTGACCTGGACAAAGCCGGCAAGAAACCACCGGCAGGCATGGTCGATTACACCTGTGGCTGCGTCGTCCAGCAGATCAACGCCCGCGCCAGCATCGACCAGGCCAAGACGATCTGTCAGGCCCAGGCCCAGCAGAAGTACGCACTCCAATAACCCCCTGAGCAGCCGCGCTTGAGCCTGCCTCGCCTCCACCCCCGCACGATCGAAGCCGTCAAGGAACGGGCCGACATCGTCGATGTGGTCGGTGAGCATGTGGTGCTCAAAAAAAAGGGGCGGGAGTTTGTCGGCGTCTGCCCGTTTCATGACGACCGCTCACCGTCGATGACGGTGTCGCCGGCGAAGCAGTTCTATTACTGCTTCTCGTGCGGCGCCGGCGGTAACGCGATCAAGTTCCTGATGGAACTGCAGCGCACCAGCTTTGGCGAGGTGGTGCTGGAGCTGGCCCGCAAGTACCAACTGCCGATCGAAACGCTCGACGGTCCCCAGCAGGAGCGGCTGCGGCAACAGCTCTCACGCCGGGAGCAGCTGCACCGGGTGGTGAGCCTGGCCCATGGGTATTTCCGCAGCCAGCTGCTGGCGCCTGAGGGAGCCCCAGCCCGGGCTTACCTCCGGGAAAGCCGGGGCCTGCAGCCCTCCACGATCGAGGCGTTTGAACTGGGCTATGCCCCCGATCAGTGGGATGGCCTGCTCAAGCACCTCCAACAGGTGGAGGGCCTCGAGCCCTCCTGGCTGGAGGCGGCCGGGCTGGTGGTGCCGCGCAAGGGCGGGGATGGCTTCTACGACCGCTTCAGGGGCCGGCTGATGGTGCCGATCAAGGACCGCCAGGGGCGGGTGATCGGTTTCGGCGGCCGCAGCCTCGATGGCGGCGAACCCAAGTACCTCAACTCGCCCGAGACCGAGTTGTTCGAGAAGGGCAAGCACCTGTTCGGCCTCGACCGGGCAGCCCAGGAGATCCGCCGCGAAGACCGTGCCGTGGTGGTGGAGGGTTACTTCGATGTCATCGCTCTCCATGCCGCCGGCATCACCAACGCGGTCGCGGCGCTGGGCACGGCCCTGAGCAGCCAGCAGATCACCCAGCTCTGCCGCTGCTGCGAGAGCAAGCGTCTGATCCTGAACTTTGATGCCGACGGGGCCGGTGTGCGGGCTGCCCAGCGGGCGATCGGCGAGGTCGAGCAGCTGGCCCTGCAGGGGCAGCTCGAATTGCGGGTGCTGCAGCTGCCGGCGGGCAAGGATCCCGATGAGTACCTCAAGCAGCACGGGGCCGGCGAGTACCGGGGCTTGCTGGACCAGGCCCCGCTGTGGCTCGACTGGCAGATCGAGCAGGTGCTCTCGGGCCTCGACCTGAGTCGCTCGGACCAGTTCCAGCAGGCCGTCAGCGGTGTCGTCACCCTGTTGGGCAAGCTGCCGGTGAGCGCCGTGCGCAGCCGCTACCTGCAGCAGGTGGCCGAACGGCTCAGCGGCGGCCAGGCCCGTCTGGCCCTGCGGCTGGAAGAGGACCTCAGGCAGCAGGTCAAGGGGCAGCGCTGGCACGGTCGCGGCAGCCGCTGGGAGCAGGCGGGCGAAGCCAGCGTGCGCGAACGGGCCGAAGCCGAGATCCTGCGGCTCTACCTCCATTGCCCCGAGTGCCGGGCGGCGATCCGGCAGGAGCTGCGGCGCCGTGAGCTCGACGACTTTGCCTTGCAGCACCACCGTTTGCTCTGGGCGGCCATCAGTGGACTGGAGGAGACCAACCTGGGGGACGGGACCCTCGAAGCGATCAGCCGGGGGCAGCAGCAGGGGCATGAGCTGGGCGATCTGGATCTGCCCCGGCTGCTGAGCGATCAGCTGCTGGTCGAGCAGAGCGATCTGCAGCGGCGGCTGACCCCCCTGCTCGAGCCCAGCGAGGTGCAGCGCGCTGGCCTGAGCCAACCCCTGCTGCAGCTCAGGGGTGCCACGGCCGCGCTGGAACGCCAGAAGAGCCTCAAGCGCTGCCGCCACCTGCTGGATGCCTGGAGCAGCCAGCGCCTGGAGACCCTGGAACGGTGCATCGCCCGCCTGCTCGAAACGCCCGAACCGGCCGCCGAGGACCTCAGCAATCCAGCCCAGGACATGGAAAGCCGGATCGAGAGCCTGTTCAGCGTGCTCAACCGGGATGCCCTGCAGTTTCAGACGCTCTATTACGACGAGCGCAAGCACCTGGAGCATCTCGATGCCCAGCGGCGGGCGCGCCTGCCCGAACTGATGGCGAACAACCAGGAGGATCCACTCTCGGCATAAGTCGCCACACTGCAGCCAGGTCCAAGCTGCGGTCCAAGCCGCTGTTCTATCGATGGCATGGCGTTCGTTGCTGCTGATGTTCAGCCTGGGGACAGTCCCCGCCGCGCCGCTGGCGCTCCAGGTCCAGGCCCAGGGTCTGGTTCCCGACAGCCAGGTGCGGGCGATCAACACCGCCCGCAACGCGGCGGTGAACACCAACGGTGGTCTGTCGGTCTACCGGCCCGCCAAGTGCATGTTCGAGACCACCAAGCTCACCAACCCCTGCCTGATCAGCAACGATCAGAACGGTTACGTGTTCCGCTTTCTGGGGGGGCCTCCGGGCTGGCAGCAGACGAACCAGCAGCCCACCGTCCAGACCCAGATCCGCATCTCCACCGACGGCCGCACCGTCCAGCAGCTGATCTACAACGGCGCCCCCCAGTAACGGGGCAGTAACCCGGGCAACACACCGCCGTATCAGGGGTGCCAGGATGGATCCCTGCCCGAGTTGCCCGCATGGCCTGCCCCCGCTGCGGTTGCCACATGGTCAGCAAGGTCGGAACGGGGCCATCTGCCCATCTGATCTGCAGCGACTGCGGTCTGCCGCGCCCAGCCAAGGACGGTGGCGTGCGGGCCAGTCCCGTGGGGCAGCTGGTCAGCTGGCTGCTGATGGCGATCTTCGTGTTGACGGCCGTCGGCCTGATGGCGATCAAGGATCAGCAGAATCCCAGCCTTCTGGAGGAGCAGGGCGTTGAACTGAACCAGGACAATGGAGGAGACAATCCGAGGCGCCGACGCTGGGTTGTGGTGCCGGGCACACCAGGCAGCAGCATGCGCTGACGAACTCGGACCCGTCGCCCCATGGCGTGCTGCAGACTGAGCCGATGAACAGGAGCCCGGCCGCCAAGACCTGGGGCCGTCTGCAGCACTGGCGTCACCGGTTGACCGTGCCCCAGTTCACAGCAGTCACCGGCCTGCTGGTGATTGCAGCGGGGACCATTGTGCTGGCCTCACCGCTGTGCTCCACAGACGATGTCGGCCTCTGGGAGGCGTTGTTCACCGTGACCTCGGCGATCACGGTGACGGGGCTGTCGATCATCGACGTCAGCCGCGATCTGACACCGATCGGCCAGATCACCCTGGCTGCTCTGATCATGGTCGGGGGCCTGGGCCTGATGGCGATCACCACCTTTTTGCAGGGATTTGTGCAGGGCCGCAGTGGGCTGCGGCACCGTCTGGACAAAGGCCGCGCCCTTGACGAATTCGGGGTCGGGGGAATCGGCCCCACCTTTCACCGCATCCTGCTGACGGCCAGCTGCCTGATCGGCCTGGGCACGGTCATCCTCTACTGCTTTGGCTTTCAAGACATCCAGAGCCCGGTGGCCCGCCTGTGGGCCTCGCTGTTCCACTGCATCAGCGCTTACAACAACGCCGGTTTCGGCCTGTGGGCCGACAACCTGGTGGGTTATCAGTTCAATCCGGTCGTCTGCGGCGTGATCGGCAGCATGATCGTGCTCGGTGGCATCGGCTGGCGCGTCACCAATGACCTGCTGCAGTTCAAGCCGTCGTTCAGGCGGCTGCGGCAGCTGAGCCTGCACACCCGTCTGGTGCTGCGCTCCACAGCCTTGCTGATTGCCATCGGCACCGTTGGCCTGCTGTTCACTGAGCAGTTCGACCCCGGTGGTGTCGTCCAAAAGCTGAGCCTGATCCAGCGGTTGCAGGTGACGGTGTTTCAGTCGATCACCACCCGCACGGCCGGGTTCAACACGGTGCCGCTGTCGATCGAGACGATCTCGGATGCGGGACTGCTGCTGATGATCCTGCTGATGTTCATCGGGGCCAGTCCAGGCGGCACCGGTGGCGGCATCAAAACGACCACCTTTGCTGTGCTGATGGGGGCCACCCGCTCCACCCTGCAGGGCAGGGATGGGGTGGTGATCCGCAACCGACTGATCCCCGATTCGGTGGTGCTCAAGGCGGTGGGAACGGCCCTGGCCTCGGCCATCTTTGTGGTGCTGATGACCCTGCTGCTGGGCATCTGCGAAGCGATCGCCGGCAAGGCCCCAGCCGGAGAGGGGTTCACCTTTTTGGAAAATCTGTTCACCTGCATGTCTGCCTTCGGCACCGTCGGCCTGGACGTCGGCGTCATCGCCCATCTGGGGCGCTGGGGTCAGGCGGTGGTGATGATTTCGATGTTTGTGGGTCGTCTCGGCATCCTGCTGGTGCTGTCGGCCATCTATGGCAACCGGCCGCCATCACGGATCGGCTACCCCCGCGAAGAGGTCTACCTCTGAAGCCCAGCACAGCATCGGTCTTGCCCTGATCTGACTTGATCGTTCCCTGGCTCATCTGTCGTCAATGCGGACTCTGATGCTGACGGCTTCGCCACCAGCTGAGCACTTCCCAGACCAGAAAAACAAGCACCAGGGGCAAGACCAGGATCAATACAATCACCCTGTAATGACCAAGCCACTCGCCGCCGACGGTCACATCGATCACCTGATCGATCAGATAGATCGCATACAGGAGCACCAGCACAAATCCCTCACCCCTCCGGATCACACCTCCGGTCCAGAAGATCGGCAGACAAGCCAGCGTCGTGGCGATCATGATCGGCAGATCACGGTTGACCAGAATCGGTTCAGCCAGCAATCCTTCGCCTGAGAAGGTGGCACAGAGACCAAGAATCAGCAGCTGATTGATGATGTTGCTACCGACCACATTGCCGATGGCGATGTCGGCCTTGCCCCTGTTGGCGGCAACCACCGACGTCACCAGCTCGGGCATCGAGGTGCCGGCAGCGACGATCGTGATCCCCACGACCGATTCGGGAATCTGCAGGGCGGCTGCGGCAGCTTCAGCCCCCCTGACCAGCACCTGGGACCCGGCAACCAGCAATGCCAATCCCACGGCCAACTTGGCCATCGCGACCGGCAGGCGGCTGCGCCCGTCCATCGCAAAGGCCTCGTCCTCATCAGGGTTCTCGCTGGCGGTGCGCCATTCCCAGATGATGTTGATCACCAGGGCGGTCAACAGCGCCAGGCCCGCCTGCCAATAGACGCGCCCGCCGGCCGCCATGCCCCAAACCGCCATTGACACCGCCAGCAGCAGCGGCACAGCACGGCGCACCAGTCGACTTTTGACCCGCAGGGGCATCACCAGGGCACTGAGCCCCAGGACAACCAGAACGTTGAAAATATTGCTGCCAACGATGTTGGTGATTGCGATGCCGTCGTTGTCCTGAAACGTCGCCATCAGGCTCACGAACAGCTCGGGGGAGCTGGTCCCCAGCGAGACAAGCGTCAGACCGATCACGATCTGGGGAATCCCCAGCATTAATGACACCGCCACCGAACCAGCGACGAAGAATTCGCCGCCGCCGAACAGCAGCAGGATGCCGAGAATGATCTCAACCAAGCTAGGGAGAAAGGTCATGGTTCTCCGGGCAGGCCAACGGCTGCTGGCTCAACAGCAGCGCTCGACTGGAGAATCAACCTATCAGCGGCGCGATCGTGACTCCTGAGCTGCGGCCATAGGCCGGATCCAGCCAACAACGGGGCAACAGCTCACCCGAGGGAAAGCGCAGCTCCTGCTTCGCCAATAACTCTGGATCCTGCAGTTCTTCGCCCGCATGAAAACGCCCCTCAACCGAACGGGCAAAGGGATCGATCAAGACCGCCAGCTGCTTCACCTCCACCAGGCTTCCATCGGGGCAATAGGTCAGAAACATCGGGGAGCAGCAGCACAGCAGCTGCAACGACCCGTCGGCGCTGCCGGCAACCCTTACAAGCAGCGGGCATTCATGCACCTCTTCGTTCTCTTCATGAGCTTCTTTTCCATCGTTCAGCGCTACCGAAGCCTGCTGAGTCCGTTGCTGCTGACCCCCGCCCTGATCGGGAGCTTCTGCTCCGGGGCCATGGCCCAGGTTCAGGTCGGCACCAACCAGGGGGTCAACTTTGGCCAGGCCCTGCGGGCGCCGTGGTGCGCTCAACGGGCGTAGACCACCGGGATCTGGGCCAGGCAGGTGGTGGCAGCCCTCGAGAGCCGTGAGCGACGCATGGCCCAGGCGGGCTGCAGGCCGCAGGCGGCCCACTGCACCGCGCCACGGCCATAACGGCGGTTGAGCGCATCGATCACCAGCATCAACCGCTCGCGCCGGTCCTGCTGCTCCGGCGTGGTCGGCACCAGCAGGTGGTGCTGCAACAGGGCCTCGGGCTGCAATTGCTGCAGCAGCACGCCGGCCTTGACCAGGGGCTTGTGGGGACGAAACAACCGCCCCGCCAACGGCAGGGCCGCCGCCAGCAACACCGCCGTGTCATTGCTGGCCAGGGGCAGGTTGACCGTGGCGGCACGGCTGTACAGGCTGGTGCCGTCAAAAGGGCTGCTGCGCACGAACACGGTGATCGCACCGGCCCGCTGCCGCTGCTGGCGCAGCTTTTCAGCGGCGCGCACCAGATGGGTGGCGATCGCCTGGCGCAACGACGCCAGCTCGCGCACGGGCTGGCTGAAACTGCGGCTGACGCAGGTTTCCTGCTTGGCGGGCGCCACGCTCACCAGCGGCAGGCAGCACACACCACGCAACTCCTGCTGCAGCCGCAGGCCGACGACACCGCATTTGCGCCTGAGCTCACCGCTGGGCATGTCGCGCAGGGCCAGGGCATGGGCGACCCCCCGCAGCCGGCACCAGCGGGACAGTTGGCGGCCGATGCCCCAGACATCTTCGATGGCCACCTGGGCCAGCAGCGCCTCGGCATCGGTGGCGGCGGCCAGATCGAGCACGCCGCCGCGGGCCAAGTCGGCCTTGGCCACACGGTTGGCGATCTTGGCCAGCACCTTGGTGGGGGCGATGCCCACCGCCACCGGCAGCCCCAGGTGGCACTGCACCTGGCGGCGCAGGGCCCGGCCCCAGTCGCTCAGATCAGCACCGCCGGCGGGACGGTGCAGCACCCCGAAGGCCTCATCGATCGAATAAATCTCGAGCTCCTCGACCCAGCGCTCCAGGGTGGTCATCAACCGCTGGCTCATGTCGGCATACAGGGCGTAATTGGAGCTGCGCACCACGACGCCCTGGCGCTCGAGCTGGGAACGCACCTTGAAGAAGGGAATGCCCATGGCGATGCCCAGGGCGCGGGCCTCGGCGCTGCGGGAGACGATGCAACCGTCGTTGTTGGACAGCACCACCAGGGGCCGACCGACCACCGCCGGATCGACCACCGCCTCGCAGGAGGCATAGAAGTTGTTGCCATCAATGAGCACCGTGGCCAGAACCATGGCCTCTCCTCAGCAGTGGCGGATCACGTGCAGGGCGACGCCCAGCAGCTGGTGATCGCCACCAGGCAACAGCGGCAACAGCGGATAGGCCGGATGGGCCGCCGCCAGGGCCAGCCCACCGCACCGGCGCACCAGACGCTTGAGCGTGAAGCCGCCCTCAAGACGGGCCACCACCACATCACCGGGACGGGGCGTCAGCGCGCAATCGACCACCAGCAGATCACCATCGTCGATGCCGGCGCCCTGCATCGACGGGCCGCTGACCCGCAGCAACAGGGTGCGGGCCGGATCGCGCACCAGCAGCGCAGCCAGATCAACAGCCACTCCCCCTACAGCCACTCCCCCCACAGCAAAGCTCCCCAGAGCAAAGACCCCCACAGCGAAGACCCACAGCCGAGAACCACCAGAGTAGTTCATCTGTACCAAAGCCAGGGGGCTGACAGGGGCCGCCGCCCGCGCCAGGCTGGCGGTCCAGATGCCAGGGCCTACCGATGCATGCCAGCCGATGCGGCGCCGATGCGCTGCGCCCTCTGATCGCTGCCCTGCTGGCCGCGAGCGCAACCGTGGCGACGACCAGCGCCGGCCAGGCCGAGGTCGCGATCCGGACCCTCTACCTCTGCAAGGGGCAATTTGACGCCACCGAGGTCACGGCCCTGTTCTTCAACAACCGACCCAGCGAAGTGGTGCTGCTGACCGGCAGCGAGGGAGCCACCCGGCTGCTGCAGGGACCGTCGGGCAGTGGCGCCCGCTACGGCCAGGGCGACGACGTGTTCTGGATCAAAGGGGATCAGGCCACCTGGCAGCAGGGCCGCGCCCGGGCCCTGCAATGCGAGGTCAGTTCAGGCTCCCGGGGGCCCACTCGGTGATCAGGCGCTCCAGCTTGACCAGCTGATAGCGGGTGTGCTCACTGGGATGGTGCTCGTAGCGAAGACGCAACTCGCGCAGCTGAGCCTCCAGAGAATTCAGGACAGGATGGTTGCGGTTCAAGCGCTCGACTCGCCGAGACACTCAAACCTTAAGCGAAAAGGAAGAACGTGCCATGGGCCCTGTGCGGGAGCGCTAACGGTTCACCCCGAAATCGACCAAAGTCGGCGCAATCGCCACAACCCCCATGGGCCGTCCCTCGAGCAACAACCGCGAACCCTCGCCCCTGGTGGTCAAGCTGCAGATCGCCGGCGCGGTCTTCGTGCCGATGCTGCTGCTGGGCCTGTGGCTGCGCACTCAGGGGTTCTGGTGACGGGAGCGCTGCAGATGGTGAATGGCGTGCAGGACCACACCCCAGACCAACAGGTGTGGGTCCTCACCACTGACCACCAGCGGAGCGATCGCCGGATCCTCAGCCACCAGGCGCCAGCGGGGTGAACGGCCCTCGAGCCGGCGCAGCAGCAACTGACCGCCATGGACCACGACCACCGTGGATCCCGGCCGCGGCGCGATGCTGCGGTCGACCACCAGCAGATCGCCGTGGCGGATGCCAGCGGCGGCCATGGCATCGCCCTGCACCCTGACAAAGAACGTGGAACTGGGACGGGGCACCAGCTCCACGTTCAGATCGATGGAGGCCTCGACGTAATCGGCGGCAGGACTGGGAAAACCCGCCGGCACCGCCTCGAGCGCCAGGGCCACCAGCCGCGGCTCAGCCCCGACCAACAGGGGCCCCAACAGCTCAAGTTCCGGTTCAAGCTCCGGTTCAAGCCCTGGCTCAAGCTCCAGACCGGCCACGACCAGGGAGGCGACAGGAGTCAAGACTAGTACATCTGATCTACTGCGCCGCGGTGCGCTCAGCCGCGACGGGGCCCCTGGCCCGGCACCAGCAGCGGACGGCGATGGGGCTCGTGGCCGAAATGCTCGCGGGCCAGGGCCAGCAACTGGTGATCGGTCAGGGCCGAGGCGTCGACCGTTTCGATGGCGACAATGCGCTGCAGCAGATCGGGATGGCGGTGCTGCAGATGGCGCAGCAACAGGGTGCGCACATCGCTCTCGCCATGGCCATGGCCCAGCAGCAACACCGCATCGGCACCCGCCAGGGACTGGGCGATCTGCTCGAGGTAGGCGTGGTCCACGGGTACCCGCTGACCGGCGATGTCGCGGTCATGGCGATGGCTCAGGTTTTCGCCACTGGCCCACAGCCCATGGGGCAGCAGCAGCGCTGACTCGGCAGCATCCCCTTCGAGGCGCAGCAGGCGGGTCTGGCGGTGGTCGAGCACCAGCACCAGGCACAGCCCCTGGTCGCCGCGGGGGCTGTCGGGCACCGCTTCAGGATGCCGGGGGCTGATGCCGGCCTCGGTCAGCAGATGGCGCAGCCGCTGAATGGTCTCGGCATCCAGATCCCCCTGGCGCAGACCACCGCCGCCGCTGTGGAGCCAGCTGTGGGGCCCCTGCGGGAAGCGGATCTCGAGCCGCGAACCCCGGCGCTGCAGATCAGCCCCCAGCGCCAGCAGCAGGGCCTCGATCGAGGCCAGGCGCAGACCATGGCTGAGGGGATGGGCCCACAACGCCTCCAGGGTGCGGCGGTGGTGGCGACTGAGTTCAGACATCGGCCCCGATCACGGTTGAGGGGATGCTGACGACGAAACGGGAAGCCGGCGGCCCCCGCCACGGCACCAAGCCCGGGGCCGCCAACAACAGGCATGCCTACCTATGGCCAGAAGCCTGCAGCGGGATGAAAGTAGTGGTATCGATTCGGAGGCCCAGCAATGGATGACACTCCACCCCGCCAGCCTTCAGGAGTCAGCTGACCGCAGGCCCCTGCTCCAACAGTCTTGTCCTGATCTGCGGATCCCCGGTTCACAGAACCACCCGATGCACCGCCACAGGTGCCCCCGGGTCTACGGGAGCCGATTCCTGGACACCATGGCCCCAGGTGCCGCCTTGAGCAGCTCCGAAAGGAGATTCAACCGTTTCCAAACCATTGACGCGTCACTGATGGTGATCCGATCGACCACGGCCTGTCCGTGGCGACACACCGATCCGACGGCCCGTCCGGCCACCGCGTCACCGTTTCCAGTCGCAGTTCCTCGTTGATCCATCACCCTGTAGGCCCGGCACCAGTGGTGCCGGGCCCTTTGTCTGTGACCCATGGCCAGGGATCAGCCGCAGCCGCGGCGCCAGACCTGCTGACGCAGATCCTGCAGGACGGCACTGGCAGGGGCCTGGGGTGAATAGAGCAACGCCCAGGCCAGGGACACATCGCCCGCTTCTAACGCCCGGTTGATCGCCGCCATCCAGGCCTCGACCCGGCCGCCCAGGGTCAGCATCAGCGCAGTGGTGGCGGCCATGGCAGCCGGCCCGGCGGCCTGCAGGCGCACATGGGCAAAGGCATCATCGGCGGCACCCAGGGGCTGCAGACGCAGCAACACCTGCTGCCCAGGCCGCAGCGGCGCCACGGGCCAGGGCAATGGCGCGGGCAACGACCGACCGACGGGGGCACGGCGGTGCCAGAGCAGGCGTCCATCGAGGCTCTCGAGCCGCACCAGTTGCAGGGGCTCCACGACCAGCAACGTGGGTGCGGCGACCGGCACCTCACCAAAGGCATCGCCCTCGTCAACCGGCTCGACCCGCGGCGACAGCACGCAGACCTGAACCGGCTCGCCCTGACGGGTGGCGGCGCGGATCCCCATGGGGGTGCTCAGCCCCGATCCAGCCAGCAGCAGAACAACCGCCAGCCGTTTCAGCAACATGCCTGAGGGCCCGGGGCGGCAGGGGCAGCCTCCGCACCGGAAGGCTCGGTGGCAAACGGCAAGGCACCGCCACAGCCCGGGAACAGGCCGTAATGGCGGTCAAAATCACCGTGGTAGCTGAAATAAGGCGCCAGCCGGGTCTGCTGAAGCATCCGCCAGGTGTTGCCGCAGACCGGCACGTTGCGGCCGGTCGCGAAATGGTGGTGGGCGTCGAGATCAAAGCCATGGGCATGGCCCGGCACCGTGCCCCGGTAAGCCACGGCCTGGCCGTGGTCCTCGCAGGCGTCCTCTAGCTCGGGGATGTTGAACAGGCGGTAGGTGGCTGAGAAAAAGCGGGTCTCGCCCGTGCGGGCGACCAGCTCGGGGTCGGTGATCGCCAGGGGGCGACTGCTCACCAGCCGGGGATCGGCAAAGCCGCTGCTGCGCGCCAGACGCAGAAAGTCGTTCCAGTAGAGGGCCCCACTGAGACATTCGCCATAGAGGACCGGATCGTCTCTGAGCGCTGCGTCGATGCGGCGGTCGGCGTAGACATCGGCGAAGTAAAACTCGCCACCGGGTTTGAGCAGCCGCCTCACACCGGCGAGCACCGCCGCTTTGTCCGTGGCCAGGTTGACGACGCAGTTGGAGACGACCACATCAAAACTGGCGGGCTCCAGCCCCAGGTCATCGAGGCGCTCGATCAACCCCTCGACAAACTGCACATTGCCGTAGCCGAACTGCTCGGCATGCCAACCCTGGTGCGCCGTGGCGACCGCCAGCTGCTCGGGGGTCATGTCGACACCAACCACCAGGCCAGCGGGACCCACCAGCTGGGCCAGCAGGTACACGTCGCGGCCGCTGCCACAGCCCAGATCCAGCACCCGCGCGCCCTCGAGCAGGGGGGGCGCCACCAGGCCACAGCCGTAATAGCGGCTGCTGACCTCGGGGTGGATGCGCGCCAGCAGGGGTTTGAGCACCGGCGGCACGCTGGCGGCATCACAACAGGCGCTGGTGCGCAGATCAGCGCTGCTGGCCAGGGTGCTGCCGTAGTACTGCCGCACACCTTGCTGCAGGCCCTCGGCAGTGGTGGAGGCGGTCATCGGCGCGGGTCGTTCTGGTTCCAGGATGATCCCTGATCAGGGCAGCGGAGAGCCCTGGAGGTCCGGATCACCGCAGCGATCCACCACAACTCGAGCCGCTGCCGGCGGTGCAGCCGAAGCAATGGGCCGCCACCGCGATCGGAGCCCCGGCGGGATCCCAGGCCAACAGATCGCTGAGGTGAGGCCCGGCCCCCGGCCCAGGGGGTGAAGCGCTAAGCAGCGGCAGCTCCAGCATCTGGTTGAAGTCGCAGTCGTAGAGCCTCCCCTGCCAGTCGACGCTGATCAGGGAACGGCACATCACCTGGCTCAGGTTGGTGGGGTTGTGGCTGCGCTCGAGCAACTGCCGGTAAGGCTCCAGCTCGCCACGACGGCGCAGATGGTCGGCAAAACGGGCGATCGGCATGTTGGCCAGGGCCAGCAGTCGGTTGAAGACGATGCCGAAGGTCTCACCCAGGTGGCGGCGGTAGTCGGCTTCCAGCTGCTGCTGGGGCGGCGGCAGGGTCGGCCCCTGGGGGTTGAACACCAGATCAAGTGATAGCCCACTGCCCGCCTGGCCATAGCCCAGGGCGTTGAGCTGCTGCAGACCGGCGATGCTGCGCACAAACACGCCGCTGCCGCGCTGGCGGTCGACGTTGTCCTGCAGATAACAGGGCAGCGATGCCACCACCCGCACCCCCTGGTCGGCCAGAAATGCCGCCAGGTCCTGGTGGCCGGGTTCACTCAGGATCGTCAGATTGCACCGGTCGATCACGGTGACCCCCAGGGCCCGTGCCTGCCGCACCAGCTCCCGAAAACCCGGATGGAGCTCGGGCGCGCCGCCGGTCAGATCCAGCGTGGCGATCCCCCGGGCTGAGAGCACCTGCGGAATCAGCGCCAGCGTGGCGGCATCCATCATTTCGGTGCGGGTCGGCCCCGCATCCACATGGCAGTGGCTGCAGGCCTGGTTGCAGCGGTAGCCCAGGTTGACCTGCAGGGTGGTGAGGACGCCGCGGTGCAGGGGCGGAAACGACGTCAGCCCAGCGTGTTCTTGGCTGCCCTGAAAGCCGGCGTTCACAGGGAGCGGTGGATCCACATCTGTTGAATGAATCGTGATCCGATGATCCAATCGTGATCGGCGGGTGCCGCCGCCACTTTGCTGTGCCGTCTTGCGCTGGCGCCCAGGACGGACTGACCATGCTTGAGACATCCTTCAGGGAATCCTGGCGCCCCACCGCGCTGCCCGTCGCCATGACCGACCTGTTCACCCCCCTGCAAGTGGGCTCGCTCGAGCTGCCCAATCGCATCTGGATGGCGCCGCTGACCCGCGGCCGCGCCGAAGAGGGCCATGTGCCCGGAGCCTTGATGGCCGAGCACTATGCCCAGCGGGCCAGCGCCGGACTGATCGTGGCCGAAGCCACGATGGCGATGGAGGGCCATTCGGCCTTCTGGCATGAACCGGGGATCTACAACGACGCCCAGATCGCCGGATGGCGGCTCACCACCGATGCGGTGCATCGCGCCGGTGGCCGCATCGTGCTGCAGATCTGGCACGGCGGCCGGGCCTGCCATCCCCTGCTCAACGGCGGCCGCCAACCGGTGGCGCCCAGCCCCATCGCCATCACCGGCGATGAAGTGCACACCCCCGAAGGCAAGCAGCCCTATGTGGTGCCGCGGGAACTCAGGGACGACGAGCTTCCCGCGATTGTTGAGGGCTTTCGGCTGGCGGCGCGGCGCGCCATGGCCGCCGGCTTTGACGGGGTCGAGGTGCATGGCGCCAACGGCTACCTGCTCGATGCGTTTCTGCGCGATGGCAGCAACCGGCGCAGCGGACCCTATGGCGGGCCAATCGAGCACCGGGCGCGGCTGCTGCTCGAGGTGCTCGCAGCGGTCTCCCAGGAAACGCCCCTGATGGGCCTGCGCCTGTCGCCGCTCAACGGCTTTAACGCCATGATCGATTCGGACCCGATCGGGCTGACCACGTGGCTGGCCCAGCGGCTCAATGACCTGCCGCTGGCCTACCTGCACCTGATGCGCGGTGACTTTTTGGGGCAACAGCAGGGCGATGTGCTGGGCCCAATGCGTGCGCATTACAACGGGATCCTGGTGGGCAACATGGGCTACAGCGCTGCCGAAGCCCAAGGGGCCATCGCCGCCGGTGCCCTCGACGCCGTGGCCTTTGGCACCGCCTTCCTGGCCAACCCCGATCTGCCGGAGCGATTCCGCCAGGGGGCGCCGCTGAACGAACCGGACCCCAGCAGCTTCTACAGCCCCGGCCCGGCGGGCTACACCGATTACCCGACCCTCAACACCCCGACCCGGACCGCCGATTCATGAGCCCCGAGCACGCCACCGATGTCCTGGTGATCGCCGGGAGCAACGGCGAAAACCTGAACCTGGCCGAACGGTTTGCCGCGGCCGCCCGAGACCTGGACCAGAGGTCAGAGGTGCTCGACCTCACCGCCGTGGATCTGCCCCTGTTCACGCCCCGGGCCATGGCCGCCGGCACCCCCGCCGGCCTGGCCGCCCTCGAAGCCCGACTGAGCGCGGCGCCCCGCTGGGTGATCTGCACCCCCGAATACAACGGGTCGATTCCTCCGGTGCTGACCAGCGCCATCGCCTGGTTGTCGGTGCAAAGTGCCGACTTCAGAGCCCTGTTCAACGGCCGCCCGATCGCCATTGCCACCCGCTCTGGTGGCGGCGGCCACACCGTGATGGCGGCCCTGAGGCTGCAGCTGGCCCACCTGGGCGCCCATGTGGTGGGGCGTCAGTTGGTCAGCAACAGCACCCACCCCGCCAAGGACGACTCGATCACTGATCTGCTGCAGCGGCTGCGGCGCCTGCCCCCTGCGGACGCCTGACGATCTCGGCACGACCGCATCTCGGCATCACCGCATCACCGCATCACGGCACGTCGGTATCTCGGCACACCGGCATCACGGCACGCACGCATCACGGCACACAGATCGGCATGACCTCGCACTCCATCAGCGCCCCCACCCCCGATGGTCCGGCCCCCAATGGTCCGCTCGCCGATGGTCCGCTCTCCGATGGGCCGCTCGCCGATGGGCAGGCCCCCAGCGGCGCCGCCAACGCCGGCGGCACACCGTTCGCCAGTTCCAACCTGGTGTGGCGTCCAGCGGCAGAGCGGTTCCACAGCCAGCTCGACTGGCTCGACAGCTGGCACAGCTTTTCGTTTGCAGGCCATGTTGGCCCGGCCTGGATGGGCTTCGGGCCGCTGCGGGTGATCAACGACGACACGATCGCCGCCGGCCGGGGTTTTGGCATGCACCCCCACCGCGACATGGAGATCATCACGGTGATGGTCGAGGGGCAGCTCAACCACCGTGACTCGATGGGCCACGCCGAGGTGCTGCAGGCCGGTGAGGTGCAGCGCATGAGTGCCGGCACCGGGATTGTGCACAGCGAGGTCAACGATGGCCAGACACCGTGCCGGCTGCTGCAGATCTGGATCGAGCCCGGCACCCTCGGCATCGCGCCCGCCTACGAGCAGAAACCCTTCGCGATCGGCGAGCACTGGACACCGCTGATCGACCCCCAGGGCAGCGGGGGCGCCATGGCGATCGAACGGCCGGTGCGGCTGTGGCGAGCCCAACCCCGGGCTGGCCAGCGTCTGCCCCTGCGGCTGGCAACGGGTGCTCACGGCTGGCTGCAGGTGATCGCCGGCAGCGCCGAGCTCCTGTTCGCGGCAACCGAACCCAGGCAGCTCCCCGGGGGAACCCAGCCCCCTGAGCGCGTCCAGGCTCCAGGTCTGGGCCGGGGGGATGGGCTCGGATTCGGCGGGCCCGGCCAGCCGGTGGCAGCCGAACCAGGGATCGAGCTCCAGGCCGGAGCCCAGGGAGCCGATCTGCTGCTGTTCGAGCTGGCCTGAGGGTTGAGGCGGTGCGGTGGCGGCCCGGCGATGCCGTTTCCCTGGACCGGGGCGACCAGATGCTGTATCAGTGCATACATTGAGAATCTCTGTTGCCGCACAATGCCAAGCAGCCAGCGCTTTGCCGCCATTCAGCAGATTCAGCGTCGCCGGCCGGTCAGCACCCCGCCAATCGCCGGACTCGACGAGCTGTGGGCCAGTGATGTGTTCGGCCTGGACACGATGAAGTCGGCCCTCAGCGGCCGGGTGTTCAAGTCGGTGCAACGCACCATCAAAGAAGGCGGCAAGCTCGATCTGTCGGTCGCCAACGCCGTCGCCGATGCGATGAAGAACTGGGCACTGGCTCGCGGCGCCCTGTACTACGCCCATGTCTTCTATCCGCTGACCAACTCGACCGCCGAAAAGCACGACGGCTTCATCGTTCCCAAGGGTGACGGCCAGGCCATCGCCCAGTTCACCGGCAAGCTGCTGGTCCAGGGGGAGCCGGACGGATCGTCCTTCCCCAATGGCGGCATCCGCTCCACCTTTGAGGCCCGCGGGTACACGGCCTGGGACATCACCAGTCCGGCCTATCTGATGCAGACGCCCAACGGGATGACCCTCTGCATCCCCACGGTGTTCGTCAGCTGGACCGGCGAGGCCCTCGACAAGAAGACGCCGCTGTTGCGCTCGAACAGCGCCATGGATCGCCAGGCCAGGCGGCTGCTGACCCTGCTGGGCGAAACCGAGATCGCTCCGGTGGCCTCCAGCTGCGGTGCCGAGCAGGAATATTTCCTGGTCGACAGCGCCCTGGTGGCCCTGCGTCCCGACCTGCAGCTGGCGGGCCGCACCCTGTTCGGTCGCCCGTCGGCCAAGGGGCAGCAGTTTGACGACCACTACTTCGGCGCCATCCCCGAACGGGTGCAGGTGTTCATGCAGGACGTCGAGCGGCAGCTCTACAAGCTGGGGGTACCGGCCAAGACGCGCCACAACGAGGTGGCTCCAGGACAGTTCGAGATCGCCCCGTTCCATGAGGCGGCCAACGTCGCCACCGATCATCAGCAGCTGACGATGACCGTGCTGCGCAACACCGCCCGGCGCCACGGCTTCACCTGCCTGCTGCACGAGAAGCCCTTTGCCGGGATCAATGGCAGCGGCAAGCACGTCAACTGGTCGATCGGCAACGCCACCCAGGGCAACCTGCTCGACCCGGGCAAGACGCCCCACACCAACCTGCAGTTTCTGCTGTTCTGCGGCGCCGTGATCCGAGGCGTGCACCGCTACGGACCGCTGCTGCGGGCCGTGGTGGCCACCGCCGGCAACGATCACCGCCTGGGGGCCAACGAAGCGCCGCCGGCGATCATCTCGATGTACCTGGGCAGCCAGCTCGAGGATGTGTTCAACCAGATCCGCGTCGGCGAGCTGAGCGGCTCCAGCAAGGGCGACACGATGACCCTGGGGGTCGACACCCTGCCCGAATTCACCAAGGATCCGGGCGACCGCAACCGCACCTCGCCGTTTGCCTTCACGGGCAACCGTTTTGAGTTCCGGGCCGTGGGCTCGGGCCAGTCGGTGGCTGGTCCCCTGGTGGCGATGAACACCGTGCTGGCCGATTCGATCAGCTGGATCGCCGATCAGCTCGAGCAACGGTTCAAGGCCGGTGAAAGCCTGAACACGGCCGCGTTTGCTGTGCTGCAGCAGGTGATGCAAGAGCACGGAGCCGTGGTCTTCGGCGGGGATGGCTACGCCGCCGAGTGGCACCGCATCGCCGTCGAAGAGCGCGGGCTTGAGAATCTGCCGACCAGCGCCGATGCCCTGCCGGTGCTCAGACGCCCTGAAATCAGGGAGCTGTTCGAGCGCCATGGGGTCCTCAACGCGGTCGAACTCGACAGCCGCTTTGCGGTCTATGCAGAGCAGTACGCCCTGGCCGTCGAGGTCGAATGCAAGCTGGCCCTGCAGATGGCCCGCACCCTGATCTATCCGGCGGCGATGCGCTACCTGAACGAACTGGCTGCGGCGCTGCAGGCGCAGCAGGCCATGGGGCTGGCCCCCAGCCTGAGCCAACGCGATCGGATCGGCGCGCTGCTGCAGGAGCTGACCAGCGCCTGCGAGGCCCTGGAGCAGGCCCTCGATTCAGGCGAGCACCACGACGATCCGCTGAACCACATCCGCACCTGTGCCGACACCCTGATGCCCCTGCTCGACCAGCTGCGCGCTGCCGTCGACGGACTCGAAGCCCAGTTGGACGATGGCCTCTGGCCACTGCCGACCTACCAGGAGCTGCTGTTCGTGCGCTGACCTCCCCAGGCCCATCGGGCCTCAGGATGGTCCCCTGCACCCCCGGCTGATGCTCAACCCACCTCACGGCTACAAGACCCTGGCCTGGCTCGGCCTGATCGGCAACATCCTCGTGGTGCCGATCACGGTGCTGGCGATCGTGTTCGACCGGCCCTGGCAGGCGGCCAACATTGCCGTGGGGGCCGGGGGTGTGCTGCCCACAGCGGTGGTGGGCATCATTGCCAGTGTCGCCCTACTGCAGTGGCGCCGCTGGGGACAGATTCTGGCGATCGTGGCCCTGGCCATGGCCCTGACTGTGGGCCTGCCTTACGGCATCGTGCGGCTGGTGCTGGTTGATCAGGAACGGGGTCTGACCGCCGTGCTCTCGGCCTTGATCTGGGCCACCTGCACTGGGGCGCTGGTGTTCTGGAGCCGGCCGGCGATCCGCCGCTATCTGAGCTGATCCGGTACCTGGGCTGAAGATGTTGTGAAGGCGACTGTCATCAGCCCAGGCCGGTCTGATGATGGCGACTACATGACGATGGCGTGGTTGTGGATCGTCTGTTCTACCAACCGCTGCAAGGCAGCGCCCGTGGGTCTGCGCCGGCTCGGCTGTACCGCCTGGTGGACCACCAGGGCTGTCCCCATCCGGTGCTGGACGACCTCTACGACTCTCTGGATGCGGCCTGGGAGGAAGCCCGGTTGTGGTGGATCGAACAGCGCGGCCATGACCGCGAACCGGTGGGCATCGGCATCGAGGTCAGCACCGGCTGTGGCAGCTGGCGGACGCTGCGGCACCCCGGTAGCTAAGCCCTTTTCACTAAGCACTGTCCCACGTTCAGTGAGCCCGGCTCAGGGGACCGGCCTGGCGGCTGTCAACGCCGGTGGCGGCAGCAACGGCGGCAGGTGAGGCGTGGGGTCATGGGCCAGGGCTCCAGTGGCCAGGCTGCGCAGCTCAAAGTGCAGGTGGGGTCCGGTCGCCACGCCGGTCATGCCCACCTGACCCAGCACACCTCCCTGGTCGATCTGACTGCCGACGGCCACAGCGATGCCCTGCAGGTGGGCATACAGGGTCTGCAGTCCCTGACCGTGGTCCAGCACCACGGTCAGCCCGTAACCGCTGAGGGCCTCAGCCAACACGACCCGCCCGGCCAGAGCCGCCAGTACCGGGGTACCCGCTGCAGCGGCAAAGTCCACGCCGGTGTGCATCCGCCAGGCCCCGCGACTCTCCGAGTAACGCCATCCCCAGGGATCGATCTGGAGGGCGGGCAGCGCCAGGGGGTAGGCAAGGACGGGCTGGATCGTCGCCCAGAGCTGCTCATCAGGGGCGCCGCTCAGGCGCGATGGTCCGCGTTCGTCCTGGACCAGCTGGGCCACCGGCACCCGCACCGGAACCGGGGCCGGGGCCGGCAAGCTCTGCAGCTCGCGGGCCCACCCCGGCGATGGTGCCAGCAGGGCCAGCACGGGCAGCAGGCCGCTCCAGGCAAAGCTGAGGCAGCGATGGCGCAATGGATCGATCAGAACCGATCGGGCATGTAGATCCGCAGGGTGCCGTATCCGAGCGGGGTTGGCGAGGGGTTGGGACCTGCCGGATAGGCCGTGACGGCAAACATGTAGGTGTCGGCCATCGATGGGTTGCTCCAGGGCTTGAGCACCAGCGTCAGCGTGCTGCCCGGCGGCACCGGCTCCGGAAAGCTGATCGCAAACGTGCGGCTGTCCTGGTCAAAGGTCGCCGTGACCGGCACGGCGGCACCGGCCTGGCGCGGCCGCCCCAGAAAGGCGCGCGTGGCGCTCAGATTGAAGGGAAACCAACGGTCCACCCCCCGGGTCTGGGTGATGGCCAGGGCGCCCAGGGAGGCACCGGCATCCGGCGCCAGCTCGATCGTGAAGTAGTACTCGGCCCAGGGCTCCCAGACCGTGGTGTAGTAGCTGATCAGGTCGACCGACCAGGGTGGCTTGGTGAAATAGGTCCGGTTGCGCAGCTCCAGGGCGGCGACCGGCTCGGGGGTGACTGCGGCAGCTGTAACAGCGGCAACAGCGGCACCAACAGCAGTCAGCGTCAAGGACGCCAGCAGCGAGGCGCAGCGGCGCAGCGACAGGCCAGAACCCACCATGGCCAGGGCAGACAACTGGGGTGACCCTAGGCAGGCCAGTTGGTTCCGGCCTTCACAAACGGGGCGGGATCCTGATCGTGGCGATGCTGCAGGCTCAACGCGGGGCCGGGCGCCATCGGCCCCGAGGGATCTCGGCGGGCCGTGGCCTCCAGGGCGGTGCGCAGGGCGCGGGCGGCGTGCAGGTCCATGTCCCGCGGCACGCTGATGCGGTCCCGTAGGTACCGCAGGGCCGCAGCTGTCCCCGGCGGCGGCCCGGGGGCTGGGGCTGGAGCTGGCCCGGCGATCAGCTGGGTCAGGGCCGAACGCAGGGCGCCATCGACGGCGTCAAGCGGCGCGCCGGTGGCGGCGGCCATGCGGTCCAGCAGGGTCGGCGCATGGCGCAGCACCCGCCCCAGGGCCTGCCGGGCTGGATCGGCCTGGGGCTGGGCCGAGGTTTCGAGATCCCCGACGCCCTGCGGCAGCTCACCGGGCCAGGGGCCATCAAAGGGACCCTCATCGATGCGGTGCGCCCATGGGTGCTGCAGGGCCGAATCGCTGGCGTAGCAGCCCCCCATCTGCGGCGGCAGATCATGGGCATGGGTATGAAAGTCGCTCTGGGTGCCCAGATAGGTCGGGCGTTGTTCGAGCGCGCAGAACCAGCGGTGCAGCAATGGATGCTCGCGCCGCAGGGCATAGCCCTTGTAGTAGGCGAGGCTGGCGTTCATGCGTTCGAGGTAAGGCACGAACACCAGATCGATGCCCGCCAGCTCTGGACCCAAGAAAAAGCTGCCGGGGGTTTGGGCCAGGGCGGCCTCGGTGGCCGCGGCCAGGCGCTGAAACTGGACGCGGCATTGGTCTTCGGCGGCCGCGCCCAGCCCCGGCGTGCAGAGCCATTGGCACCAGGCCCGGAACAGCAGCCGTTCCAGCTGGCGCAGGCTGAGGACGGCCGGATCGGCCAGACCCAGGGGCCCCAGTGGACCGAACGCCGCCTCCAGCGCCTCGAGGATCCGATCGCTTTCGGTGATCAGCCGGCCATCAAGCTCGAGGGCCGGCAGCATGCCCCCCCGCACCAGGCGGGTGTACCAAGGCTCTTTCTGCCCGTAGCAGAACATCGTCACCTTGCGGATCCGGTAGGGGATGCGCCGTTCTTCGAGCCAGAGCCAGATCTTCTGGCAGTAGGGGCACCAGGCGTGGTGATCGCGGTACAGCACCACGCGCACGGCGGCCTCGCTCTGGCCAAACAGGCGCAGGGTCGCCTGGGCGTTGGTGGGACCATGGCGGCGGGTGTGCTCCAGCGCCTCCGGGTCAGGCGGCTCGAGGTGAGCGGCCAGGTCATCCCAACCAGGAAGAGCGTGTCGCAGCAAGGGCCTTTGCCAGGGACGGCGGTCAGTCTGGCGGTTGCCGGCACACCACCGGGGCCCCGACTGCATGGGGCTCGCGGCGGGACAGATCTCCTCTGTAACGTCTGACTGAGAGTTGCCCCCAGACATGTTCGACGCCTTCACCAAGGTCGTTGCCCAGGCTGATGCCCGCGGCGAATTCATCAACGCCGGTCAGATCGACGCTCTGGCTGCCATGGTTGCTGACAGCAACAAGCGCATGGATGCCGTCAACCGCATCACCTCCAACGCTTCCGCCATCGTCACCGGCGCTGCCCGCGAACTCTTCGCTCAGCAGCCCGCTCTGATCGCCCCCGGCGGCAACGCCTACACCCACCGCCGCATGGCTGCCTGCCTGCGCGACATGGAGATCGTTCTCCGCTACATCACCTACGCCGCCTTCACCGGTGACGCTTCGGTGCTGGAAGACCGTTGCCTCAACGGCCTGCGTGAGACCTACCTCGCCCTCGGCGTCCCCGGCGCTTCCGTGGCAGAAGGCATCCGCAAAATGAAGGACGCCGCCATCTCGATCGCTAACGATCGCA
>JAIXOF010000083.1 GCA_027486935.1 Cyanobium sp. C1_MAG_00004
GCCCGTTCGCGATGCCCGTTTGCGTGGGGAAAGCGTGCAACGGCCTGGGGATGCGTGAAGAAGGTGGAACGAGCGACGGGAATGACGGAAGGAAATTGAGCGAAGGTGAACACAGTTGTGCACGCGCATCCGCAGCCACTATTCCACACAGTAACCATAGAAACGCGCGCCCAGGGATGAGCTCGAGTGCCGAGAATGCGTGCGGTCTCGGTCTCAGGAGGTTGCATCCGCCTCTGCGCGGAGAGCATAGGCGCGAAGCTCCTGCTGCACTTCGGCCACAGCGAGGCCCGCTGCGCGAGCGACAGCAGCACCCGCGTCCTGGGCCAACGCAGCAGGCAGCCCACCACGCTGCAGCCTGCCGACGCCAGCGCTGGCGTTGCAGCCCTGCGGCGGCATAAGCTCAGGGCGCCCGGCGCCGAGCGCGCGCTCCTTCAGTAGCGGCGCCTTCTTCACCCATCGCTGCAAGCCGGCCTCGATGGCCTCCGTCAGCAGCTGGCCGCCGCTGACGGACGAAGCGAGCACCGCTTCCAGCTCCTTGATCGTCCTCCTTGCGCCGCACAGCGTCGAGGCAGTAAGCTGCAGGGCGCCGCGCGCGGCCGTGGACGACGGGCCACCTGCCGGGATCGATGCCGCTTCATGTGCGGCCCGCGTAGCTGCGTGTTCGTCCTGCGCACCTGCAACGAGAGCCGCCAGCACCCTGCCGCGGTCGGAGAGGCCGTCCTTTCGCCCAGCCAGTAGCGCCATCCGCTCCGAGGACAGCTCAACAACGCTCCTGTAATAGGTGAGCGTGTGGACGATGTCCATGCGCACGATGGCAACCTCCTCTGCCGCCCGCAGAAGCGCCAGGTAGCGCCGCACCACCTGCTCCCGGATGGAGACGTGCCCGGCGCCTGCCAGCCGCGAGTCCCCGATCTTCTGAAAGACGTCGAGGAAGCTGTCAGCATCGCGCTTCAGGGCAGCTTCCGCGTTCTTGGGCAGTCCCTCCTCCTCGTCCGCCGCAGCCTGTTTGACATGCTCCCCGCAGAGGGGCAGCAGCTCCCGGGCGCGCTCGCAGAGGTCGCCGAGGCGGTCCTTGCTCTTCTTCACCCCCTCCCTCACGTCCGGCCCCTTGCGGCCAGCGTAGTTGCCCTCCAACTTGGCGCGCTTGAGCCGGATGTCCAGCACCAGGAGGGACATTTCTTTGAGGGTGTCGCACAGCTCAGCCGTCGAGACTGCCTCGTGAGCCTCGAGGATCTGTCGAGCCCGCACCTCCGCCCAGTCCCGGCTGCCACCGGCACCTGCAGCACTGCCAGCAGGGTCGGCCCCAGCACCACTGCTAGCACCGTCGTCAGCCAGGCAGTCGTCCATATCAGCCCCGGTGGCGTTCCCAGCAGACGCGGCTGGAGCAACGCCGCCGGCAACGGTGCCAGCAGGGCCGATCTCTGCGCAGCTGCCAGCAGGGGCAGCGCCAGCACCACCACCCGCGGCGCCGCCCGCAGCAGGGACGGCACCATCGCCACCACTCCCGCCAGCTTCCTGCGCAGCAAGTAGCTGGCGGCAGATTCCGTCCATCTCCAGGTTGACGCTGCGTCGCGCCTGCTTCACTGTCTCATAAGTGACATCAGCTGCAGAGTTGCCGATTGCGTCGTGGATGTGGCGGCGCAGCTCAGGCCCCATCGCCGTCACGAGGCGCGCACGGATGTCGGCGTTGCCGGCGGCAGCCTTGCTCAGCTGCTCGTCATAACTCGCGAGCCGCCCAGAAAGCAGCCAGACAGCATGCAGCTCCTGCAGGAGCTCCTGCCGCCTCCGCTCCTCGACGGGCAGCAGGTTGGCGTAGCCCTGCGACCCCGCCCTCAGCTTGCGCACCGCCGCCCTCTGCTTCCTGGCCGCCTCAGCAGTCGCGAGAGCGTCTTTGAGCCAGCTGGGGATGGCGTCGATCATCGCCTCGACGCTCGTCTTCAGCACAATAGCTGCTCCCTGCGAGAGGTCCTTCCACTCCGCCAGCTTCTCGATGAGGCGGGCGATGGCGCTGCGGAAGCTGCTGCTGCAGAACTCAACACCGTCCATCCGGCTGTCACGGTGCTGCCCGAGCACGTAGTGGTGGATGATGTCGAGGTAGGCGCCGTTGCTCGCGGAGCGCAAGATGTCGCGGAGGTGCTTGAACTTCGACCACAGCTGTTCCAGCCACTCGCCGTAGGCGTTGCCCGACAGCGGGACTATAAGCGCGTGGTAGAGCCAGGGGCAGGTCCACTCGTGGCCCCACACGTGCATGCTCGGCACCTTCAGCTCCATGCCGACCGCCAGCAGCAAGTTGCGCAGGTCGTGTCTCTCAATCCAGGGCTCCAAGAGGCAGGCAAAATCGAGGAAGGAGATAGGGCGGCGACTCAGGAGATGCGGGAGACTGTCGACGAGAAAGCGGGTGGCCTCCTCGAGCGTCATAGACGGGTTCAGAGCGCGGACGGCCGCCAGCACCTCCTCATCGCTCAGAAGCGGATGCGGAGGTGCGTCGCCAGCAGGAGCCGCAGGGACGTCGGCGGGGACAGCCGCCATTGCGCTCCTTGCAGCCTCCAGCTCAGCAGCAACGAGGCCCAGCGGTGACGGGCCAGCGCGGCTTCCTGCGCGCTGCAGCTGCGCTGCGTCAGGTGGAGCAACCGCCGCGGCAGCAGGCTGCCCGACCTCGCCGGCGGCAGGCGGCGCCACGCCCGCCCTGACTTCACGCTCCACTGCTGCCCGTAGGTCTGCCGCGGGGACGCCGACACGTCGCGCCGCCTGCTCGATGATCC
>JAIXOF010000006.1 GCA_027486935.1 Cyanobium sp. C1_MAG_00004
ACCAGCCATCAGCCGATGCCGGCAGGGCTCCGATCACCGGCCACAGCGGCAGCAGCACCGCCACCGGGCAGATCCTTCTGACTGCTCAGCACGCGGTCGATGAGGCCGTACTCCTTGGCCTCCTCGGCGGTGAAGTAGGTCATGCGGTCGGAATCGCGGGCCAGCTGGTCGATGCTCTTGCCGGTGTTGGCGGACAGCATCTCGAGCATGGTGTGCTTGTTATGCAGCACCTCCTTGGCCCGGATCTGAATGTCGGTGGCCTGGCCGCGGGCGCCGCTGCGGGGCTGGTGCAGCACGATCGACGCGTGGGGCAGGGCGGCGCGGTGACCCTTGGTGCCAGCACTCAGGATCATGGCGGCGGTGCCCATCGCCTGACCGATGCAGATCGTGTGGACCGGCGGCTTGACGTACCTGATGGTGTCAGCGATCGCAAAAGCCTCGGTCTCGAAACCGATCGCATCACCCGAATACCAGCTGGTACCGGTCGAGTTGATGTAGAAGAAGATCGGCTTGTCGGGGTTGTCGAACTCCAGATAGAGCAGCTGGGCGATGATCAACTCTGTGACATCGATGCCCATCTGACGCTTGGCATCGTCGTCGCTGAACAACGGCAGCCCCAGGTACACGATCCGCTCTTTGAGCAGCAGGCTGGGCAGGTCGGGGGGCGGGGTGCGCATCACCGCCGAATCGCCGTAATAGGGGGCTGACACCGTCATCGGCGAGGCAGCTCTGGCAGGAACCGCGAGCCTAGCGGGGGTTTGCCGTGTCCGGATTGGCGCTGGCTGTGGGCTTGCCGCCACGACGGGCCGGGGTCCCATCCAGGCGGCCAAAGACGATGCGGCCGGTGGGGTTCTGCAGGGCGCCGGTGATGATCACCGACAGCCGCTCGCCGATGCGGCCCCGGGCTCCCTCGACCACCACCATGGTGCCGTCGTCGAGGTAGCCCACGCCCTGGTCGGCCTCCTTGCCGTCGCGGGCGATCTTGAGCTGCAGTTCATCACCGGGCTGCACCTCGGGCCGCAGGGCGATCACCAGTTCGCTCAGGTTCATCACCTTGAGGGCCTGGACCTCGGCCACCTTGGCCAGGTTGTAGTCGGCGGTGAGCAGGGTGCCGCCGGTGTCGGCGGACAGCAGCAACAGCTTGTCGTCGACGCCTTTGCCCTCGTAACGGGTGCTGTTGACCACCAGCCGGCGGCCGTACTGCTCACGCAGTTCGGCCAGCAGCTTGAGACCGCGCCGCCCCTTGCCCCGTTTGTCGGCATTGGCCGAGTCGGCCAGGGTCTGCAGTTCGTCGATGACGCACTGGGCCACGATCACCTGACCTTCCAGCAGGCCCGAATCGAGCAAACCGCGGATGCGGCCGTCGATGATCACGCTGGTGTCAAGAATCTTGGCGCTGGCTGGCAGCAGCACCCCGTCGGCCACCAGCAGCGCCTCGGCGCCGGCGGGGTTGAACAGGCGCAGCAGGGTGCGGCCGTGCACCTCGGCCAGGTTGTAGCCCAGCACCCCAAAGAAGACATTGCTGAGCACCGCCGCCAGCGGTTTGACGAAGATCACCTCCCAGGGCAGCGGCAGCAGCAGGATCGGCGCCAGCAACAGGTTGGCCACCAGCAGGCCCAGGATCAGCCCCACGGCGCGGCTGACCAGCAGGTCGGTGGGCATGCTGCGCACCTGGGCCATCAACCGGCGGCGAAGCTGCTGAAACAGAAACCCGGCGATCACACCGAAGAACGCCCCGAAGCCGCCCAGCACAGTCCGCAGACCATCTGGATTGTCAACCTGAATCAGCAGCGGCTCTGGCAGCAGGTCAACGCCGAGCCAGCCAGCGGCGGCACCGGAGAGGACGAACAGGACCAGGATGAAGATGTCGACCATGCCCGCAATGGGGGACAGCCGTGTCCCTCCATGGGGCAGCTTGCCTGATTTCGGACCCGTTGGCCTGTCCGGGTCACCGATCAATGCCATGCCGCCAGCCCGCAGCGCCTACCTGCACATCCCGTTCTGCCATCGGCGCTGCTTCTACTGCGACTTTGCGGTGGTGCCCCTGGGAGACCAGGCCAGCGCCGCACCCGGCGCACCCGGGGCCGCCTCGATCGCCGGCTATCTGGACCTGCTGCAGCGCGAGATTGCCGTCAGCCCGGCCGGCCCGCCGCTGAGCACGGTGTATCTGGGTGGGGGCACCCCTTCGCTGCTGAGCCCGGCGCAGGTCAAGGGGCTGCTGCAGGCCCTGAAGCAACGCTTCGGCCTGGCACCTGCAGCCGAGATCAGCCTGGAGCTCGATCCCGCCAGCTTTGATCAGCAGCGCCTGGCCGGCTACCTGGGCGCGGGGGTCAACCGGGTCAGCCTGGGGGGCCAGAGCTTTGATGACCAGGTGCTGGCCAGCCTGGGGCGGCGCCACCGCCGCGGCGACCTGCAGCAGGCGATCAGCTGGCTGCAGCAGGCCCACGGCAACGGCCGCCTGGCCAGCTGGAGCCTGGATCTGATTCAGGCGGTGCCCGCAGCACCGGGCCAGCCCGACGCACCCGGCCTCGAGCACTGGCGCGACCAACTGCAGCAGGCGATCGCCAGCACCGCGCCGCACCTGTCGGTCTACGAGCTGACGCTCGAGCCCGGCACCGTGTTCGGCAAACGGGCCGAACGGGGTGAGCTGACGCTGGCCGATGAGGACCTGGCAGCCGACCTACTCGAGCTCACCAGCACCGAGCTGGGCGCCGCGGGCTACGGCCACTACGAGATCTCCAACTACGCCCTGCCGGGCCATGCCTCGCGCCACAACCGGGTCTATTGGAGCGGCGCCGACTGGTGGGGATTCGGCCTGGGGGCAACCAGCTGCCAGGGCGGCCAGCGCCTGGCCCGACCCCGCACCCGCGCCGCCTATGGCGCCTGGCTTGATAGCCAGCGGCAGCAGCCCGTTGCAGCGGAGCCTGGGCTCCTGGCGACTGGGATGCCCTTGGACGAACGGCTACTGGTGGGTCTGCGCCGCCGCGAAGGGGTGGTGATGGCTGCGCTGCTCGCCGACGCTGGCGTGGAGCCCGGCCAGGTGCCCGGCCACCTGGAGCAGCTGCGCCGGCTGCTGGCCGCCGAACGGAAGCAGGGCCTGCTGCTGATCGAGGGACCCCGCTGGCGGCTCAGTGCCCCGGCCGGACTGGCACTCAGCAATGCGGTGCTGCGGAAGCTGCTGGATTGGTGGGAGCACGTTGGGCCGTCACCCACCGGCTCAGGGCCTCCAGGGCCTGGGGCCGCAGGTTGACCAACGGTTGGGCAAAGGGGGGCTGGCGCGGGGTCATCCCCAGCAGATCGGCGGTGACCAACACCTGACCGTCGCAGTGGGGCCCAGCACCGATGCCGATCACCGGCACGGCCAGCTGCAGTTGCAGCCGCTGGGCCAGGGTGTCTGGCACATGTTCGAGCACCAGGGCAAAGCAGCCGGCCGACTGCAGGGCCTCGGCCTGGGTGACGAGCCGCTGCTGCGCCACCGGATCGGTGGCCTGGCGCCTGTACCCCAGCTGATGCACCGACTGGGGCGTCAGGCCCAGATGGCCCATCACCGGGATGCCGCTGCGCACCAACCGGTCGATCACCACCAGGGTCTCGGGTTCGGCCCCCTCGAGCTTGACCGCCGCGGCCGGCGACTGCTTGAGCACCCGCCCAGCCGCCGCCACCGCCTCATCGGCGCTGCACTGGTAGCTCAAAAACGGCAGGTCGCAGATCAACAGGGGGTGGGCTGCCGGATCGGCGATCACCGAGGCCACACCCCGGCCGACGGCACGGCAGTGGTGCAGCATTTCGTCGAGGGTCACCGGCAGGGTGGTGGCGTGGCCCAGGGCCACCATGGCCAGCGAATCCCCCACCAGGACTGCATCCACACCCGCTGCCGCCACCCAGGCACCGCTGAGGGCATCCCAGGCGGTCAGAAGCGCCAGGGGAGCGCCTTCCTGTTTGCGGCTCAACCAGTCGCCGGGGCGCAGCATCCGAGCTCACAACAGGGCCAGGAACCCTTGCTAGCATCAAACCGACTCGGACCCACGCGGCCCCGACGCCCAAATCTGGTCAGGACCGGAAGGGAGCAGCCACACGGGATGCTCAGGGCAGGCGTGGATTCCGGGTCACCCTCTTGAAGCAGGCTCGCCAACCCTGGGGCAGACCCCATGACGGTTGGGCAAGAGCCTGATCAGCCCTTAGCCTGATCAGCCCTAGTCAGTCCTCAGTCAGCCCTCAGAGGGTGTCTGAGGGCTTGCTCTGGCGGTTGAGCAGGAACGGTGGGATCTTGGCGCCCCGCTCTTCGATCGTCTCGCTGAAACCGGCAGCCGCCGTGAACGATGGGCGCTCGGGGCGGTAGGGAGTGCCGCTGTCGAAGCCGGTGGCGATCACGGTCACGTGGATCTCGCCTTCCAAACGCTCATCGACCACGGCGCCAACGATGATGTTGGCCTCCGGATCGACCACGTCGTAGATGACCTCGGAGGCGGTGGTCATGTCCTCGAGGGTCATGTCCTTGCCGCCGCTGATGTTGATCACACAGCCCTTGGCACCGTCGATGCGGGCCGACTCGAGCAGGGGGCTGGTCATGGCAGCCTGGGCCGCCTCGCTGGCCCTGGAGCGGCCCGAGCCGACGCCGATGCCCAGCAGGGCCGTGCCGGCGTCGGCCATGACCGAGCGCACGTCGGCAAAGTCAACGTTCACCAGACCCGGCTTGGTGATGATGTCGCTGATGCCTTTGACGCCCATGCGCAGCACGTCATCGGCGGCCCTGAAGGCCTCGTTGAGCGGCGCACCGGCGATCGCATCCCGCAGGCGGTCGTTAGGAATGACGATCAGGGTGTCGACATGCTCGGCCAGACGGGCGATGCCCTCTTCGGCCTGACGCATGCGCTTGCGCCCCTCAAAGCCGAACGGCTTGGTGACGATGCCGACGGTCAGGGCACCGACCTCCTTGGCCACCTCGGCCAGGATCGGCGCTGCGCCAGTGCCGGTGCCGCCGCCCATGCCGGCGGCAATGAACACCAGATCGGCCCCCTGCAGCGACTGCTGCAGCTCGGCCCGCGATTCTTCTGCCGCCTTCTGACCGATCACCGGATTGCCGCCGGCCCCCAGGCCACGGGTCAACTTCTGACCCAGCTGCATGCGCTGCTGGGCAGCCGACTGCAGCAGGGCCTGGGCATCGGTGTTGAGCACCCGATAGCCCAGGCCCTGCAGATCGGAGGTGATCATGCGGTTGACGGCATTGCTGCCGCCGCCACCGACGCCGATCACCTCAATCCGGGCAGTCTGGCTGGGCACGATTCCCGGATTGCTAGGTGAGGCTTGGCTCATCGGGGCCTCGAGGCCGTTGCTGTGCGGCTGCATTATGTCGTTCAAGGGCCTCGCTGACATCGGGCGATGACACACCTTTGCGCGTTTGGCGCGCCGATGCAACGGCCGGTGGTCAGGGCCTGGCTGGCCCAGGCTGCTGCCTGAGCGGAGCGGGCAGCGCCAGCTCGGGCTGGTCGGGGTCGCTCAGGTCGATCGACTGCAGCCTGCGCCCCTTCAAGCGCTTGGGGAGCGTCTGGAGCAGATGCTCGAGGACCTCGATGCGCTGGGGCAGCCGTTGATCGAGCGGGCCGAAGCGCACTGCCCCCAGGCTGGTGGTGTCCAGCCACAGGCTGCCGCCGGGTTCAAACCGGATGGTCACCAGGGCGCTGCCCAGCTGCTGCCGGCGGCTGAGCAACACGGCCAGGGCCTGGCGATAACGGGGTTGCCAGCCCTTGATCAACAGAGTGAGCCCCGCCTGGGAAGGATCCAGGCCGACGCCGGCCTGCTGGCGCATGGTCATCCAGTTGCCCAGGTGATCGACGTACCCCAGCTCGGGACCGCGGGGGCCGCGCCGCTCGGCCCGGGCCACGGCGCGGCGGTCGACCAGCTGCACCCGCAGCCGCGGCGGCGCCATCAGCCTCTGCACCTGCACCTGATCGACGGGCAGGGCGACCGACAGCTCTTGGGCCAGACGTCCGGGCTGCAGGCCTAGCAGGGTCAGGGGAAAGCGCAACCCCGCCGCCTGAATCACCTGATCCCGCTGCACCTGGCGGCTGCCACTGACCTCAACCTGATCAGGCCCGTTGAGAACCCAGCCGTAGCGCAACAGGGCGTAGCCCAGCCCCAGCGCCACAGAACTGAACACCAGAACGCGCCACGCCTGACGCAGACGCTCGCGGCGCCGTTGCTGACGCAGCTGCTGGCGCCGCTGTCCCTGGGACTGGATCACAACTCACAGCGGGAGCGTGCCATGAGCTCCTCGATCCAGCGGCGGGCCCGCTCGGCATCGGCGAACGGCAGATCCTTCTGCAGTCCGCCACCCACCAGCCGCAGACGACAAGCCCCCTGGCTTTCCTCGGTGAGCGGCGCCTCTCCAGAGCGCAAGGAGAGCAGTTCAACCAGTTCGAGCTGTTTGATCACGAACGAATCAACGGGCTTGAGCTGCCCGGCCTCAAAGGTGCTCCAGGTGAGGACACCGTCGACCAGCCGCGCCGCCCCCATGCCGTCAAGTTTGGCCAGTTCAGCCCCTTCGGCCCAGTCGCTGAACAGCCGCTGCCGGCGACGCTCCAACCAACCCAGGGCGGTGAGAAGCACAAACACCAGCAGCAGGGGCAGCCAGAGCAAACCGTGGGACATGGCTGGTCGTGCGGGTCAGGCCGCGGCCCTGAGCTGGGCCCATTCTTGTGCCCCCTGGACCAATTCGTGCAGGAGCGTTTCAAGTTCGATGCCCGATGCGGCCCAGAGCATCGGATACATGCTCAGGCTGGTGAAGCCGGGGAGCGTGTTGATCTCATTCACCCAGAGTTCACCGGTGGCCTCGGCATAGAAGAAATCGACCCGTGCCAGGCCCTGGGCGGCCACCGCCTGAACAGCATCGAGCGCCATCGACCGGGCCCGCTCGGCAATGGCCTCGGGCACCTGGGCCGGAATCACGGTGTGGCTCAGGCCATCGCTGTATTTGGTCTCGTAGTCGTACCAATCGGCGTCGAAGCAGATCTCACCCAACACCGATGCCTGCAGGGCTCGGGCACCGCCGCCGCGCACAGCGCATTCGAGCTCGCGCGCCACCACACCCTGCTCGACCACAATGCGGGTGTCGAGACTGGCTGCCAGCTCCAGTCCATCGCGCAGCTCAGAGGCCTGGGTGGCCTTGCTGATGCCGACCGACGAGCCCAGGTTCGCGGGTTTGATGAAACAGGGATAACCCAGCTGGGACGCGAGGCGCTGCACCAGGGCATCGCGTGATGCTCCGCCGCGGCGCACCTCGGCACCATCGACGGCGGCATAGGGCACCTGGGGCAGGCCGACGGCCGCAAAGGCGGCCTTCATCGCCAGCTTGTCCATCCCCACCGCCGAGCCGAGCACACCCGAGCCCACATAGGGGCGCTGCATCAGCGTGAACAACCCCTGAACGGTGCCGTCCTCGCCATTGGGCCCGTGCAGCACCGGGAACCACAGGTCGACCGCGAGCGCCGCCGGCGGCAGCCCCGCAAAACCGCCCTGCCCCCGGCGCTCGGCGGGGATGCCCGCAGCGCTGAGGGCCCCGCAGAGCTGGTCGTCGCTGGCCGGTGTGGCTTGCTGCAACACCGGATCGGCCAGCTCGGGGCCCCACCAGCGCCCGAGCCGATCGATGTAAAAGCAGCGCAGGACATAGCGCCCCGCGTTGGCACCCGAGCGCAATCCAGCGGCCACGGTGGCCGCCGAGCGAATCGAAACGGCATGCTCGCCCGAATCCCCGCCAAAGATCAGACCGACAGTCAGCGGAGCGGTGGGGTCAGACGAGCGCATCGGCAACGACAGGCGGCCTGGGCAGGGCCGCATCAACAGTTCAGGCCAGTGTGCCGCTCAACGAGAAGGCGCGCACCTGCTCGATCCGCACAGCGACCAGATCGCCCGGCTGCCAGGTGGTGGCGTCGGGTTTGGATGCCGGAAAGAACGTCAGGCGGTTGGTGCGGGTGCGGCCCATGACCTGCTGGGGGTCCTTGGGATTGATCCCCTCCACCAGGATCTGTTCGGTGCGGCCCTGGTAGCGGGCGCTGCGCCCTTTGGCCATGCGTTCGACCAGGGCGTTGAGCTCCTGAAGCCGCTCGACCTTGACCGTTTCGCTCAGCTGGTCAGGCCAGTCGGCCGCGGGGGTGCCGGGCCGGGGCGAATAGGCGGCGGTGTTGACCTGGTCAAAACCGAGTTCCTCGATCAGGTCCAGGGTGCGGCGGTACTGAGCGTCGGTCTCGCCGGGAAACGCGACGATCACATCGGCGCTGATCGCCGCATCGGGCATGCGATGACGGATGCGCTCGATGATGCGGCGGTAACGATCGACGGTGTAGCCCCGGGCCATCGCCTTGAGCACGTCGTCATCGCCGCTCTGAAATGGGATGTGGAAGTGCTCGCAGACCTT
Organism: Cyanobium sp. C1_MAG_00004; assembly: GCA_027486935.1. Classification (GTDB taxonomy): domain Bacteria; phylum Cyanobacteriota; class Cyanobacteriia; order PCC-6307; family Cyanobiaceae; genus RGUW01. Next base: position 8,411 of record JAIXOF010000006.1, read on the forward strand.
GTCAAGGTCGGCGCAGGCATCGATCAGCCGCTCGGTGAAGTAACGCGGATGGCTGGTGGCAAAGCGGATGCGCTCGATCCCTTTGACGCCATGCACGTGGTGCAGCAGGTCGGTCAGGGTGTGGGCGCGGCGGCCTTCGGGGGTGATGCCGGGCAGGTCCCGGCCATAGGCATCGATGTTCTGGCCCAGCAGGGTGATCTCCTTGAAGCCCTGGGCTGCCAGACCTTCGATCTCGAGCCTGATCGCTTCGGGCAGGCGCGACTGCTCGCGGCCCCGCACCGATGGCACCACGCAGTAGGTGCAGCGCTCGTTGCAGCCGTAGATCACGTTGACCCAGGCGCAGACCTGACTGTCGCGCCGGGCGGTGGTGATGTCTTCAAGAATGTGGTGCTCGTCAGTGGCCACCACCTGCTGACCCTGCTCCACCTGGGCCAGCAGCGTGTCGAGCCGGTTGGCGTGCTGGGGCCCCATCACCAGATCGAGCTCGGGCACCCGCCGCAGCAGGGATTCGCCCTCCTGCTGGGCGACGCAACCTGCAACCACGAGGGTGAGATTGGGATTGGTCCGTTTGCGCTGGGCCTGGCGTCCCAGGTAGCTGTAAACCTTCTGCTCGGCGTTGTCGCGGATCGTGCACGTGTTGTAGAGGACCAGATCGGCCTCCAGCTCTGCCGCGGCCTCCCGATAGCCCATGGATTCCAGGATGCCGGCCATCCGTTCGGAATCGGCCTTGTTCATCTGGCAGCCGAACGTCGTGATCCAGTAGCTGCCGCGCCGTGAAGCGGGGAGCGCGCCGCTGTTGGTCAAACTGCTGGTGGTGGTCACAGTCATCGCTCCAGTTTCCCGTATGGGGTCATCGGGGCCGGCCAAGGAGTCGCAAGGCCGGCCGAGGACATTGAGGAGGTCCGAAAAGGTGGGAAGAATTTCTGGAAAATCGGTCAACAGCCCGCCCTCGACCCCAGAGCCTTGAGGACTGCCGCTGCATGCCCGCTGCTAGTTGGTGGGTCCTCAGTGGTGGGTCCTTAATGGCTGGTCCTCCTTGGCTGGTCATTAATGGCGGGTTCTTCAAGGCCGGTTCTGGATGCCCCTGCTTCGACGACCGGTCTTGATCAACTGGGCCCGGATCTCTTTTTTGCAGCATGCCGATCTGGACACGCAGATGCCGTGATGCAGAAGTGCCGTGATGCAGTCATGCCGTGATGCACGTGCGCAGTGATGCAGTCGTGCCGTGATGCAGAAGTGCCGTGATGCAGTCGTGCTGAGATCGGCATGGCATCGTGAAGGCACACCCCCAGAGGCATGCGTCTAAGCCTGCGGCGCTTCCAGCTGACCAAGGCGGTGCCTCTGGCCATCAGCCGGGGCAGCAGCAGCGGTGTTGAGCATCTGCTCGTGGTCCTCGAGCACGGGGGATGCATCGGTTTCGGCGAAACGGGTGGCTTTGACACCGGGCATCACCGCTACGAGACCGACACCATTGCCACCGAGCTGGAGGCCATGGCCCCCCGCCTGGCACAACTCGGAGCGGAGCTGACCGCCCGCTTAACAGCCCGTTTGTCAGCGCCGACGGTTCACGACCTGCCGCAAAGGGCGAACCTGGACCGGCCTCCAGAGCTGGTGCCGCCCCTAGAGCTGGTGCCGCCCCCAGAGCTGCTCTCGCCAGCAGAGCCAGGACTGCCCGCTGACCCCATCACCCCCCTGCTGGCCGAGCTCAGTCCGCCGGCGCGCTGCGGCCTCGATCTGGCCCTGCACGACTGGTGGGGCAAACGGCAGCTCCTGCCGTTGCACAGGCTCTGGGGCCTGGATCCGGAAGCCTGTGCCGCCACCAGCGTCACCCTGGGGTTGGGAACGATCGAGGCGGTCCTGGCGCGGCTCGATCGCTGGTGGCTGCAACTGCCAGCCACCCGCATCAAGCTCAAGCTGGGCAGCCCCGACGGACTGGAGCACGACCGTGCCCTCGTCATGGCGGTGCATGCACGGCTGCGGCAACGGCAGCAGCACGATGGTCTGGCCTGCGAGCTGCAGGTCGATGCCAACGGCGGCTGGCCCCTGGAGGACGCCCGTGCCATGGCCCCCTGGTTGGCGTCGCAGGGCGTGGTGCTGCTGGAGCAGCCCCTGGCGCCCCTCACTGACCCGGAGGCCGATACGGCGGGGTTTGCGGCGCTCAAACCCCACTGCCCGCTGCCGCTGGTGGCCGACGAAAGCTGCTGGAACCGCAGCGATCTGGCACGGCTGGCCCCCCACGTCGACGGCATCAACATCAAACTGCTCAAGTGCGGCGGCCTGCACGAGGCCATCGCCATGGCCCGGGAGGCCCGGGCCCGGGGGCTGGGGGTGATGGTGGGCTGCTACGGCGATGGCAGCCTGCTCAACGGCGCCGCCGCCCAGCTGCTGCCACTGGTCAACTGGCCTGACCTGGACAGCCATCTGAACCTGATCGACGATCCGTTCTCGGGATTGGAGCGTGACGGCGACGTGCTGCAACCACCCACCGGTCCGGGACTGGGGATTCATTGGCGCGGGCCGTTGCCAGGCTGAAGCGATGACGATCGCCCCACCGCTTCAGCCCGACCAGCCCGTGGTGCTGCTGCTGCATGGCGGCAGCGACAACCTGAGCGGCAAAACAGGCCTGGCCATGCTGCGCTACGGCCGCAATCCGGTGGTGGCGGTGGTCGATCCCCAGCAAGCCGGACGTTCCCTGCAGCAGGTCTGCGGCATCGATCACCCGGCGCCCCTGGTGGCCTGCCTGGCCGACGCCCTGGCCCGGGCTCAGCAGGCCCCACAGGTGGCGGTCATCGGCCTGGCCCCGTCGGGTGGGGTGCTGCCGCCTGCGGTGCGGCGCGAGGTGGCCGCCGCCCTGGCCGCCGGGCTCAGTGTTGCCAACGGCCTGCACAGCCGCCTGGGGGCCGACCCCGAGCTGGCGGCTCTGGTGCAGCCAGGGTGCTGGATCTGGGACCTGCGCCAGGAGCCGGCGGGCCTGCAGGTGGCGGCGGCCCGGGCCGCGGCCTTGCCCTGCCGGCGGCTGCTGGCGGTGGGCAGCGACATGGCCGTCGGCAAGATGAGCGCCTGCCTGGAACTGCAGGCCGCAGCGCAGCGACGCGGCATCGATGCGCGCTTTGTGGGCACCGGTCAGGCGGGGATTCTGATCAGTGGTGGCGGCGTCGCCCTCGATGCGGTGCGGGTCGATTACGCCGCCGGTGCAGTTGAGGCGGCGGTGCTGGAATCCGCCGCCGGTGAACACTCGGGGCTGGGCCCGGTGAGCGCGGCGAGCTGGCTGCTGGTGGAGGGCCAGGGCTCCCTGGCCCACCCGGGCTCGACCGCCACCCTGCCGTTGCTGCGCGGCAGCCAGCCCACCGACCTGCTGCTGGTGCACCGGGCCGGCCAGCGTCACATCAAGGGGCTGCCCGAGCTGCCGGTCCCACCGCTGCCCCAGCTGATCGCAACGGTCGAGGCCCTGGCCGGCCTGGGTCGGCCCGACGGCCTGCGCCCGCGGATCAGGGCGATCGCGCTCAACACCGGCCAGCTCGAGACCTCCCAGGCGGCAGCTGCTCTGGCTGCAGCGCAGAGCGAAACGGGGCTTCCCTGTTGCGACCCGGTCCGGTTGGGGGCCGAACCCCTGCTTGAGGCACTGGTGGTCTGACGACGATCAGAGCATCCAGCCTCTGAACATCGCCGAAGAAAAAAGGGGCGAGCGAGGGGAATCGAACCCCCGAATGGCGGCGCCACAAGCCGCTGCCTTAACCGCTTGGCTACGCCCGCCACGGCATTGGGAGCCTATCAAACGAGCGCCCCTGGCATCCCGGATGTGGCCGAACCGGCGCTCGATCACCAAAACCGCCGCTCGATCACCAATATTTAAGAGGGTTCGTATTGCGATGCTTTCGTTCGAACAACTCAGTGCGTTGGACCTGCGCGCCTGGCTGGGTTCCCAGCATGAGGCCGCTGCCCATCTGGAGCTGAGCCAAAGCCAGATCAGCCGCAACGGCCAACAGAGCCTGATCCTGCTGAATGGCCTGGGGTGCGCCCTGCACAGTCCGGTGAAGCACCTGCACTGCGATGAGCTGGGCCTGCTGACCAAGTTGCGGCAGGTGCACCAATGGATGCGCTTTCGCGACGGCCGGGGGCTGCGCCTGCAGAGCAGCTGCTGGTTACGTCACCTGGTGCTGGAACCGATGCCCGACGGCTGGGTGGGCAACCAGGCCTCGCTGGATCGCCATAACGACTGCGAGGCCTTGGCTCTGCTCGAAAACCACGTCATCGATGCGGCCCTGGTGACCGGTCCCGAACGCCCCGCCTCCGACCATCCCTGCCTGGACAGTGTGGTGCTGAGCCGTCAGCCCCTGTACCTGCTGGTCGATGGGCAACATCCCCTGGCCAACGAACGGGGACTGGCTGCCAGCGAGATCAGCGCCGGCAGCGAACTGGCCCATTCGAGTTTTGTGCACCGCCGCTGCCGCCAGGTGATGGAGGGACTGGATCAGCGGCTGCTGGGACCGGGGCAACGCTCGCGGCTGTGCGCCCTGCGCAGTGAGCCACCGGGGCCGGTGCGCCGTTACGGCAGCGCCATGACCTGTCTGATCCGTCCGGATCTGCGACCGCTCGATTTCAGCATCAGCCACCCCGCCCTCGACGTGCTGGTGGTGCACCGCGATTGGAGCGAGCATGGGGCGATCCGGTCACTGGTGCAGCTGCTGCGCCAGCGGCTGCAAGGCATGCAGCGCTGCATTGCCGGGCTGGAACTGGCATGCTGAGGCCCCCTGAGGTGCACCCGGTGCTGCGACCCGGCCAACGCTTCTGGTGCGCCCTGGGGGCGCTCGGGGTGGCGGCCCTCGGTGGCCTGGTGTTGAGCAACCCGGGCCAGCACGAGTTTGAAGACTTCGCGGGCCAGCACCTGGTGGACCTAATCGAGACTGAGATCTGCCACAAACCCAGCCTGCCGCTGATGCTGCAGATGGTGATGCAGAACTGCCCTGCGCTGGTGCGTTCCCAGCGCGAACCCCTGGGACGCCTGGCCCGCGACCACAGCACCAGGCTCAATCTCGGGGTAGCCAGTCTCTACAGCACCAGTTTTGGCGGCCAGCAGCTGCTCGAGGATCTGCGCCTGCCCTCTTACAAGGTGACGACCCTGGCCGTGGCGGGGCAGTTTGTGGTGCTGCAGACCAGCAGCCGGCCCTGACCATGCACCTGCGGCTGCCGCGCTGCCTGATCGATGCCGACCAGGTGAATCTGCCGGCGGCCGATGCCGAGGGCCTGGTGGCGGTGCGGCTGCGACTCGAGGGGGCGCTGGTGGGCGCGATCGAACCGGCAGCGCCCGGAACCAGCGGGCCTGAGGGCAGGCCCATTCCCCTGGCGATCACGCCGCCGGTGGAGCCCCATGCCCACCTCGACAAGACCTTCAGCCACCCGGCGTTCACCAACCCCGACGGCAGCATCGACAGCGCCCTGGCCGCCAACCGGCGCGAGTTTGCCCAACGCAGCGCCGAGCAGGTGCAGCAGCGCAGCGAACGGGCCCTGCAGCAGGCCTGGCACCACGGGCTACGGGCGATCCGCAGCCACATCGACAGCGGCGGCGGGCCCGCCAGCGACGCCAGCTGGGAGGTGTTGCAACAGCAGCGCCAGCGGTGGCACGAGCGCATCGCGTTGCAGCTGGTGGCCATGGTGCCGATCGACCACTGGCTGACCCCGGCGGGCGAAGCCCTCGCCCGGCAGGTGGCCGCCGCAGGCGGTCTGCTTGGCGGGGTGCTGGGACCTCCCTTTGGCCATGGCAGCAACGCCAGAGCGGCCCTGAGACGGCTGCTGGATCTGGCGACCCGTCACGGCCTGGGCGTTGATCTGCACGTCGATGAGGGCGAAGACGCCCCCGGGCTCGGGATCAGCCGCATCACCCAGGTCGCCGAAGAGCTTCGGCCCGAGGTGCCGATCACCTGCAGCCACGCCAGCAGCATGGCGCTGCTGGATCACGAACGCTGTCGGCGCCTGGCCGATCGCATGGCGGGCGCGGGGCTGACGGTGGTGGCCCTGCCCCGCACCAACCTGTGGCTGCTGGGGAGGCGCAGCGGCCAGACCCCCTGGCGCCGGGCCCAGGCGCCGATCAGGACCCTGCAGCGGGCCGGGGTCGAGGTGGCGGTCGGCGGCGACAACGTGCAGGACCCCTGGTACCCAGGCGGCGACTACGACCCGATCGACCTGCTGCGGCTGTGCTTCACCACCAGCCACCTCGATCCCTGGACCCGCCAGGGCCTGGCGCCGTTCACCACGGCTAGCTCCCGGCTGATGGGCCTGCCATGGGATGGGGTGCTGCGACCGGGCTGTCCGGCCGACCTGCTGCTGCTCGAAGCCGACAGCTGGAACGCGGTCCTGGCGCGGCCACCGGCGCGGCGGGTGATGCGGGCCGGCACCTGGCTGGAGCCCTTGCCAAGCTGATCGCCCCGTCCCGCCGTCGTTGAGGTTTGCCGTGAGGTCTGCCGTGCCCGCCTCCCTGCCCACCGACCTGCCCACCGCCCTGCCGGAGGGGCTGCCGCCCAGGCCCGATGGAGCCACGATCGCCGCCCTGCGGGCCGAACTGGCGCAGCAGCATCCCGGCCTGGAGCTGGTCGGTCCGGAACGCGGTGCCGAACTGGAGCGCCTCTCCCGCGATTTCAACAGCTATTCGCCGGTGCTCGAGCCCCTGTTTGCAGGCCAGCAGGCCCAGGTGGTGGCACGCCCAACAACGGTTGCCCAGGTGATGGCCGTGGCCTCAGCCTGCGCCCGCCACCGCGTACCCCTGACCTGCCGGGGCGGCGGCACCGGCAACTACGGCCAGTGCGTCCCCCTGAGCGGCGGGCTGGTGCTCGATCTGAGCGGGCTGAACCGCCTGCGCGACCTCGACCCGGCCACGGGCGTGATCACGGTGGACTCGGGTGCGCTGATGGGAGATCTGGAGCGCCAGCTGGCAGCCAGCGGCCGCGCCCTTCGCCTGGTGCCCAGCACCGTGCGCAGCGGCAGCATCGGCGGTTTCATCGCCGGCGGGTCGGTGGGCATCGGCTCACTGCGCTGGGGGATCCTGCGGGACCCGGGCAACCTCCTGGGCCTCGAGGTGGTGACCGTGGAGCCCGAACCCCGACTGCTGCAGCTCGATGCCGCCGCCAGCGAAGCGCTCAACCATGCGTACGGCAGCAACGGCATCCTGACGGCCTTGCAGCTGCCCACCACCGAGGCGGTGGACTGGGTGCAGCTGGTGGTGGGCTTCGGCGATTGGGACCAGGCCCTAGCGGCGGCCCAGGCCATCGTTCGCTGGGCCGTGGAACTCAACAGCCTCAACCTGCTCGAGGAGCCGGTGGCCCGCGCCATGCCCTGGCCGGCGGGCTGCCCCGAGGCCCAATGCGAACACCGGCTGCTGCTGCTGGCCCACCCAGCCGCCCTGCCGGTGCTAACTGCGCGGCTCGGTCAGCTGGGGGGCCAGGTGCTGTGGCAGAAGCCCCAGAGCCAGAGCAAGGGCATCCCCCTGCGAGAGCTGGGCTGGAACCACACCACCCTGCACTGGCGCTCTGCACAGCCCGACTGGACCTACCTGCAGCTGCTGTTGCCCCAGCCCGAAGGCGCCTTTTTGACGGCGCTGCGGCAGCGCTGGGGCGGGCCGATCCACTGGCACCTCGAAGGGGTACGGCAGCAGGGGGACCAACGACTGGTGTGCCTGCCGCTGGTGCCGTGGCAGGGACGGCAGCGGCTCGAGCAACTGATCGCTGACTGCCGCGATCTGGGGGCATTTCTATTCAACCCCCATGTGTTCACGGTCGAGGACGGTGGCCTGGGGGTGGTCGATGCCGACCAGGTGGCCGCCAAGGCCGCCCACGATCCGGCAGGCCTGCTCAATCCCGGCAAGCTGCGGGGCTGGCTCGAGCGCTGAGATTCAGCAGCCCAGGCTGGCCCGGGTGTCGACCCCGGTGGTCGGGTTGGTGCCTTCGGCGTCGCGGCAGAGGGCGCGCTGGTCGTTGCGATCGATCAGGGCGTCGCTGAAATCAGCATTGGTGACGATGGCGCCAGCAAAACTGCTGCCCGAAGCAATCACACCGCTCAGATTGGCGCCGGTGAAATCGGCCCCCGAAAAATCGACCTTGTCCATCAGCACGCCGCTCAGGTCAGCACCCGAAAAATCGGCCTCGGGAAAGGCGGCCTGGGTCAAAATCGCGCCGTGCAGCTGGGCTCCGGCAAAGTTGGCTTGGCGGCCTGCCGCACCCGCAAATGAGGTATTGGCCAGGTCCTGCCCGTGAAAATCGGCGCCGTTCTGGTTGGTGAGCGTGTAGTCCACCCCCGAGAACTCGGCCCACACGGCGCCAGGGATGCTCAAGAGACCGGTGAGCATCACCAGGCCGGTCACCGCAGCGGTCACTCCAGCGGCGAGCAGCTGTTGCAGAACACCCCTCCAGTACGCGTGCACCATCGTCTGGTCCATGACCGGGCCCCAAGCTCCAACCAGCTTGACTCTGGACCCGCCGAGCGGTGGGTGCGGGACGCAGAAGCTGAGAACAGGGCTGGTTGTCTTTCCCGGCCTATGCCGACCACGGCACGTTTGCATCAATGCACGTTTGCATCTCGGCACATTTGCATCTCGGCACGAGTGCATCTCGGCAGCGAGATCGGAGTGGTGCCGGAGGCAGGAGGAGCAGGCCGGAGCCAGCAGGAGCCAGCAGGAAGCAGCAGGAAGCAGCAGGAAGCAGCAGGAAGCAGCAGGAAGCAGCAGGAAGCAGCAGGAAGCAGCAGGATGCAGGAGGATGCAGGAGGATGCAGGAGGAGGCAGGAGGAGCCAGCAGCCGGCCGGAGCCAGCACCCGGCAGCAGCAGCCGGGGATAGGGGACGTGAACAAACGTGAGCAGGAGCCCGCTCTCAAGCCGGATCAGGGATCGGGAGCACGCCTCAATAATTCGGCAGCAAGGATGACCGGAGACAGCCACTTAGCAGGCCAGGTCCGGCACAAACGGCCGCCGCCCAGCGCGCTCAGGACTGGGCGGCAAGCAGATGGCCAATCAGATACAGCGAACCAGCCACCACCACGGGGCGCGGCGCAGGCAGGCCTCCCCCATCGCGATCGGGCATCGCAGACGCGACTGCAGCAGCCAGGCCCTGTTCCAAATCAGGTGCCGGGCGCAGGGCCTCGGCCAGTGATGGCTCGGCAGCCAGTGATGGCTGGGCAGCAAATGATGGCTGGGCAGCCAGTTGGCCGGCCAGGTGTTCGCAGGTCCAGCTGGGGTGGCCCGGCACCGGCACGATCCAGGCCCGGTCGCCTGGGGCCAGCAGGGCCTGAAGGATCTCGGGCCCCTGCTTGTTGGCCAGCATGCCGATCACCCAGTGGCGTGGGCCGGGGGCCAGGCCATGGCGCTCGGGGTGGGCATCGAGCTCGGCCCGTAGCGCCGTTGCCGCTGGGGGGTTGTGGGCACCATCGAGCAGCAGCGGCAGACCGCGCCAGCGGACCTGCTGCAGCCGGCCTGGCCAGCGGGCCGCGGCAAACCCAGCGCAGATCGCGGCAGTATCGATCGACCAGCCCTGTTCAGCCAGGGCCTGGCAAACCCCCAGGGCCACGGCGCCGTTGGCCGCCTGCACCGCACCCGGCAGGCCGCAGGGGCTCCACTGGCCGGCGATCAGCAGATCGCCGGCCGCGTTCTGGGGCAGGGGTTCGACCCAGCACAACCGGGCCCCGGCAGCGGCCGCCTGGGCCGTCAACACCTGCCGCACCTGGGGCGCCTGGGGGCCGCTGACGGCAACAGAGCCAGCGCGCATCACACCGGCCTTTTCGGCAGCGATGCTGGCCAGATCGGGGCCCAGGAACTCGCGGTGGTCAAGCCCGATCGAGGCCAGAGCGATCACGCCGCGATCGGGATGGCAGGTGGTGGCATCGAGCCGGCCCCCCAGTCCCACCTCGAGCACCACCAGGGGCAGACCGGCCTCGGCAAAGGCCAGAAACGCCGCAGCCGTCACCAGTTCAAACGGCGTCAGCCCTTGGGCCCTGGCCACGGGCGCGGCCAGCTCGAGCTGGCGTCGCAAGGCAGCCGGGGCGATCAGCTCGGCGCCAAGGCGGATGCGCTCGGTCCAGCCCAGCAGGTGCGGCGAGGTGTAGAGCCCTGCGTCGATGCCCGCTGCCAGCAGCACCTGGTGCACCAGGGTCGCGATGGAGCCCTTGCCATTGGTGCCGGCCACCTGCACCGCCGCAAACTGCCGCTCGGGATGGCCGAGCTCGGCCAGGGCCGCCTGCAGCCGCTCGAGGCCCAGATCGACGCCGCGGCGGCTGAACGGCTCGATCAGATCGGCAAAATCATCGCCGCCGGCGTTGCTACAGGAACCCGACACCGCTATGCCCGCCTCAGGACCTGGGGCTGCGGGTCAGGGTCAACACAGCCCGTTCAAAACTGGCGACCGCCCTGCGCAGATGGCGCGGCTGGATCACCAGCGGCGGCACGAAACGCACCACGGTCGGCCCGGCCGGCACCAGCAGCAGTCCCTGATCCAGGGCAGCCTTGACCAGCTCAGGGGCGGTGACAGCGGCATCGGCGCGCAGCACCAGTCCCTGCAACAGGCCCCAGCCGCGGGTCGCCACCAACAGGCCGCTGTGGCGCGCCACCAGCTCGCCCAGCAGTTGCTGCAGCAGGGTTCCCATGCGCTCGACATGGGGCAGCAGGGCGCGTCGCTCGAGCTGCTCGAGCACCGTGAGGCCGGCTCGGCAGGCCATCGGGTTGCCGCCAAAGGTGCTGGCATGCTCGCCCGGTTTGAAATGGTCGGCGGACGCCTTGACCGCCAGAGCGCCGATCGGGAAGCCTCCGCCCAGGCCCTTGGCCAGGGTGATGGCATCGGGTTCGACGCCCAGGCGCTGGTAGCCCCACAGCCGGCCGCTGCGGCCCACCCCGATCTGCACCTCATCAAAGATCAGCAGGATCCCGTGCTGATCGCACAGCTGCCGCACCCGGGCAAAGAAGGCCGGATCGCCGGGAATGACCCCGCCTTCGCCTTGCAGGGGCTCGAGCAGCACCGCTGCCACCCGGGGCCCCGGCGCTTCGCAGTCGGCCAGCAGCGCCTCAAACGCCGCAATGTCGTTGTAGGGGAAGTAACGGAACCCCTGGACCATCGGCTCAAAGCCTTGGTGGTACTTGGGCTGGCCGGTGGCGGTGACGGCGGCCAGGGTGCGGCCGTGAAAGCTGGCCTGGGCCGTCAGGATCAATGGCGCCTGCTCGGACGGGATGCCGCGCACACTGTGGCCGTGCTTGCGGGCCAGCTTGATGGCCGCTTCGTTGGCCTCGGCCCCCGAATTGCAGAAGAAAACCCGATCGAAACAGCTGCGCTCCGCAATCGCTGTGGCCAGCTGCTCCTGCTCGGGAATTCGGTACAGGTTCGAGACGTGCTGCAGGCGGCCCAGCTGGGCGCCCAGGGCACGCCGCAGGCTGCGGTCGCTGTGGCCCAGGGTGTTGACGGCAATGCCGGCCACACAGTCGAGGTAGCGCTTGCCAGCCCGATCCCAGACCCAGACGCCCCTTCCCCTGACCAGCTCAAGAGGGAAACGCCCGTAGGTGTCCATCACCGCCGAGGCGGGTGGTTGAACGGTCCTATTGCGATCGATGGGAGCGGTGGGACTCGAACCCACATGCCCGAAGGCGCTCGATTTTGAGTCGAGTCCGTCTACCAATTCCGGCACGCTCCCGCAATGGGGAGCTTACGCGGCGTTGACCCGTCTGATCAGGGCCCCGACGGCATTGAGCTTTTCCTCAAGGAAGGCATAGCCCCGATCGAGGTATTCGATCCCACTGACGGTGGTGATGCCGTCGGCGGCCAGGCCGGCGAGCACCATGGCCGCTGCCGCCCGCAGGTCGGTGCCCTGGACCGGTGCCCCGCTGAGCCGGGGCACACCCTCGACGAAGGCGGTGTTGCCCTGCATGCGGATCGCCGCGCCCATGCGTTGCAGCTCGGCCACGTGCTGCAGACGATTCTCAAAGATGTTTTCGGTGATCACGCTGGTGCCGCGGGCCGTGGCCAGCAGGCTCATGAACGGGGCCTGCAGATCGGTTGGAAACCCGGGGAACGGTTGGGTGCGCAGATCAACGGCATTGATCTGACGGGCCTCGATGGTGAGTCCGATGCCGTCGTGGCTGATCACGCAACCGGCCTCCTCGAGCTTGGTGATCACCGCGCCCAGATGCTCGGGAATGACGGGAGTGATGCGCAGATTGGAACGGGTGATCGCGGCGGCCAGCAGCAGGGTGCCCGCTTCGATGCGATCGGGAATCACCGCGTAATCGGCACCGTGCAGACGCTCGACCCCGACGATCGTGATTGTCGGAGTGCCGGCACCGCGCACCCGCGCACCCATGGCGATCAGCAAGCCCGCCAGATCGACCACCTCGGGCTCCTGGGCCGCGTTGTCGATCACGGTCTCGCCATCGGCCAGGACCGCCGCCATCATCAGGGTTTCGGTGGCGCCGACACTGGGGCAGTCCAGGTGGATACGACCGCCCTTGAGCCGATGACCGCGGCCGGGTACGACCGCATTGACCACACCGTGCTCGATGGTGACCTGGGCGCCCAGGGCCTTGAGCCCCTTGACGTGCTCGACCACCGGCCTGGTGCCGATCTGACAGCCACCCGGCAGCGGCACCCGGGCCATGCCCATGCGGGCCAGCAGCGGACCGATGCAGAAGAAGCTGGCCCGCAGGCTGTTGACCAATTCGTAGGGGGCGGCCGCACTGCTAATGCGATCGCCGGTCAGCTCGAGCACATCACCCTTGCGCACCACCTGGGCGCCAAGGCTGGAGAGCATCTCGCCCATGCCGGTGATGTCGGTCAGGGGCGGCACGTTGCGCAGGCGAACCGTGTCGCGGCTCAACAGGCAGGTCGCCATCAGCACGAGCGCCGAATTCTTGGCACCGCTGACCGTGAGTTCTCCACTGAGCTGGCGTCCGCCGGCGATCTCAAGCTGGGGATTGAGAACCACGCGGGACCGGACAGCAGCAAGTGTCATGGCAGGGGCTGTCCGGCAGATGCCGCGCATCTTGACAACAAAAAGTGAGACCGTCTAGACCGCCAGAGTACGAACTGGTTTCCCGGTTCCTACGTCCAAGGGTTGGTTTCGGCCGATACCCCGATGCCCTATGGTGTCGAGGTGCCTGAGGGCACAACGTCACGCGGATGTGGCGGAATTGGTAGACGCGCTAGTTTCAGGTACTAGTGGCAGCAATGTCGTGGGAGTTCAAGTCTCCCCATCCGCATTTTTCTTATGATCGTTCTCAAGATTAATAACGCCTCCGAGCTGGTCGCCGCCAAGCTCGGCAAGTTCCTTGAGAGTCTGACTCCCGATGGATTGGATCAGTCCACCGTCGAAGATGTGTTGATCAAGAAGATGGTTGAGAACCTTCAGGCCGAAGGCCTTAAGGGAGAAATCGCTGCCGTGCGGGGCCTCGAACTCGACGGCAAACATCTGAGCGTCGACGACGGTATGCATGTGCGCCGCGTTCAGAGCTTCTGAGCCCACCTTGATCACCAGCCGCCGCAACCCGCTGGTGCGGCAGCTGCGGCAGCTGCACAGCACCACGGGCCGACGAGAGCAAGGCCTGGTGCTGCTTGAAGGCACCCACCTGATTCAGGAACTGTTGCGACTGGGGCTGCAGCCGCATCAGCTGCTGGTCACCGAGGACTGGTGCGCCCGCCAAGGCCCGCTGCTGGCGGCGCTGGATGCGGAGCCGATCCTGGTCAGCCAGGAGGTCCTGGCTGCTGTGGCCACCACAGACCATCCAGATGGCGTGGTGGTCACGCTGCAACCGCCGCAACCGGCGGATGACGGCGCCGATTTTGTGCTGGTGCTCGACGGCATCCAGGATCCGGGAAACCTGGGCACGCTGCTGCGAACGGCCCTGGCGGCCGGCATCCAACAGGTGTGGCTGGCCGGCGGCGCCGATCCCTGGCAACCCAAGGTGCTGCGCGCCTCGGCCGGGGCCGCCCTGGCCCTGCCCCACCGGCGGCGCGAACGGGATGGGGTGATCGCTTTGGTCCAGCAGGCCGTAGCCGGCGGCAGCCAGGTGGTCGCTGCCGTGCCGCCCGGGACTGCCGCCAACAGGCCCTACTGGCAGCTCGACTGGCGCCAACCCACCCTGCTGCTGCTGGGGGCCGAAGGCCCGGGGCTGTCGGCCGCGCTGTTGGAGCTGGCCACCCAGCGGGTCTGCATCCCCCACAGCGACGCGGTCGAATCGCTCAATGTGGCGGTGGCGGCGGCACCGCTGCTGCTGGAGCGCTGGCGACAGGAGAGAATGCCCGGCAACTGAGTGACGGCCCCCGTGAGCGACGGCAGCTTTGATTTCGATGTCCTCGTGATCGGAGCCGGCTATGGCGGCTTCGATGCGGCCAAGCACGGCTGCGAGCACGGCCTCAAGGTGGCCATCGTCGAAAGCCGCGACATGGGCGGCACCTGCGTCAACCGCGGCTGCGTGCCCTCCAAGGCGCTGCTGGCCGCCAGTGGCCGCGTGCGCGAACTGGCCGACAGGGAGCATCTGGCCCAGTTCGGCATCCACGCCGGACCGGTGCGCTTTGAGCGTCAGAAAATCGCCGACCACGCCAACCAGCTGGTGGCGACGATCCGCAGCAACCTGACCAAGGCCCTCGAGCGGGCGGGGGCCACGATCCTGCAGGGCGAAGGCCGCCTGGCCGGCCCCCAGCAGGTGGTGGTGCGCGAACGCGGCAGCGGCGTCGAGCGCACCTACCGCGCCAAGGAGGTGATCATCGCCACGGGTTCAGAACCCTTTGTGCCGCCCGGCATCGAGACCGACGGTCACACCGTGTTCACCAGCGATGAAGCGGTGAGCCTGGAGTGGCTGCCCCGCTGGCTGGCGATCATCGGCAGCGGTTACATCGGCCTCGAATTCGCAGATGTTTACACCGCCCTGGGCTGCGAAGTGACCGTGATCGAGGCCCTCGATCGGGTGCTGCCCACCTTTGACCCCGACATCGCCAAGATCGCCGCCCGCCACTTGCTCGACGGCCGCGACATCGACGCCCGTGCCGGTGTGCTGGCCAAGACGATCACCCCCGGCTGCCCCGTCAAGATCGAGCTGGTCGACATGAAGACCCGCGAACCGGTTGAGACCCTCGAGGTCGATGCGGTGCTGGTGGCCACCGGCCGGGTGCCCACCAGCGCCTCGCTCAACCTGGCCTCGGTGGGTGTGGAGACCAACCGCGGTTTCATTCCAGTGAATGACCGCATGCAGGTGCTGGTGGGCGGCGAACCCGTGCCCCACCTGTGGGCCGTGGGCGATGTCACCGGCAAGATGATGCTGGCCCACACCGCCGCCGCCCAGGGGGCCGTGGCGATCGACAACATCCTGGGGCACCCGCGCCAGATCGATTACCGCTCGATCCCGGCGGCCACCTTTACCCACCCCGAGATCAGCTCGGTGGGCCTCAGCGAAGCCGACGCCAAGGAGCTGGCCGCCAGCGAGGGCTTTGAGCTGGGCGTGGTGCGCAGTTACTTCAAGGCCAACTCAAAAGCCCTGGCCGAGCTCGAGAGCGACGGCCTGATGAAACTGTTGTTCAACAAGGGCAGCGGTGAGGTGCTGGGGGCCCACATCTATGGCCTGCATGCCGCCGACCTGATCCAGGAGATCGGCAACGCCGTCGCCCGCCGCCAGAGTGTCAAACAGCTGATCAACGAGGTCCACACCCACCCCACCCTCTCTGAGGTGGTGGAAGTGGCCTACAAGCAGGCTGCCCTGGCTCTGACAGCCTGATTTCAACCCCCAGAACGCACAGATACCGATGGAGATCCGCCGCCGGCCGCCCAACCCCAAGGTCAAGGTGGCTTTTCTCGAATACGCGATTCCGCACGAGGAGGGCGCCCCCCGCCACATCCTTGAAGAGATCGTCTGGGCCAAGGATCGCGAGGTGGCCAGCGCCCGCGAGCGGGTCAGCCTGCAGCAGCTGGCCAAACAGGTGGCCGACCTGCCGGCCTGCCGCGATTTTGTGGCCGCCCTGCGCGCCAGCTGCCGCAAGCCGGCGGTGATCGCCGAAATCAAGAAGGCCAGCCCCAGCAAGGGGGTGATCCGCGAGGACTTTGATCCAGTGGCCATCGCCCAGGGCTACGCCGCGGGTGGGGCCAGCTGCCTGTCGGTGCTGACCGACAAGCAGTTCTTTCAGGGCGGCTTTGAGGTGCTGGTCAACGTGCGCCAGGCGGTCGAGCTGCCGCTGCTGTGCAAGGACTTCATCCTTAGCCCCTACCAGCTGTACCAGGCCCGCGCCGCCGGTGCCGATGCGGCCCTGCTCATCGCCGCCATCCTGGATGACCAGGACCTGACCTACCTGCACAAGGCAGCCCGCAGCCTGGGGCTGGCGGTGCTGATCGAGGTGCACGACGCCGCCGAACTGGCGCGGGTCCTGGCCCTGCCGATCTGGAGCCAGCCGGGCGCCGGCAGTCACACCCTGATCGGCATCAACAACCGCGACCTGAGCACCTTTGTCACGGACCTGGCCACCACCGAGCAGCTCACGGCCCAGTTCGCCGAGCCGATCCGCGCCAGCGGGGCCCTGCTGGTGAGCGAGTCGGGCCTGTTCACCCGTGACGATCTGGACCGGGTCCAGAGCGCCGGCGCCGATGCGGTGCTGGTGGGCGAATCCCTGATGCGCCAGGCTGATGTCACCACCGCCCTCGAGACCCTGATCGGCGGATAGGGCTCGCCATGCCCGCTGAAGAACCGATCACCCCCCTGACAGCCCTGATCGTCAACTCTGATGGTCAGTTGACCTACATGGGCCAGGACGGAAAGCGTTACGTCATCGTCGGGGATGCCGAACTGCTGAAGCGCTTGAACGATGATGGGAGCACCGCCTGTTCCGACTGAAGCCCTGGCGGCGCAGCGACGACACGAGCCTGCGCCACAAGACAATCATCAAAAGTTAAAAAAAACTGCAGTTCACTGCAGGCGCCCAGCTTCTGCAAGCAAAATTAACTCAGTCACTTTATGGACTGATGTCTGAAGAGCAACTCAACGCCTTCCTGGCGATGCTTGCAAACGACTCCGCTCTCCAAGATCGACTCAAGCAAGACAATGCTGATCCGATCGCAATCGCCAAGGAAGCGGGATTTGACATTAGGCAAGCTGATCTGATTCGCTATCAAGCCCGCAAGACCCAAGAGATCCCCGACGACGAACTCGAGCAAGTTGCTGGAGCTGGTGGTTGGCTTTCCATCACTTGCCCAACCTATGGCGGTGAGTGCAAGAAGACCGATCAATGCTACGTTTTCTCCTGCAATTTTTAAGCCAAACCTCTGACAATCAAACCTGGACGCACTAGACAGCGCCAGTTCTCACAAAAAAATCCCTAGCTGTTTCACCAAAGAAACAACTAGGGATTGCTACAGATATTGCCGGAGAGTTTGAGCTTTTCGCCCTGAAGTCTGAGACTCAGACCTTGCGGCTGTAGAACTCGACCACCAGCAGTTCGTTGATTTCGAGGGCGACCCACTCGCGCTCGCACTTGCTGATCACCTTGGCGGTGAACTTGGCCTTGTCGAGCT
>JAIXOF010000042.1 GCA_027486935.1 Cyanobium sp. C1_MAG_00004
AGGCGCTGCACCTGGCTTTCCCGTGCCAGTTCGGCCAACGGAATGGTGCTGTTCTGGCCAGCCAGCACCGACGCTTTGGCCTGCAGCCACCCCTGCAGCAACGCCTTGAGTTGGGCGACACTGGGATAGGCCGCCATCAGGGGCAGGCCTGTCGCAGCCGTTGGATTCGCCGGCCGTTTGGTTGGTTGGGGCTTGGGCGGTACTTTTTGAATCAGCGTGACCCGTGGCTTGGTCTCTTGCCGTTGGGGCGGCTGCCACGGTTGGCGTGCCAGCAGGGTCGCGATGGCGATGGCGGCACCGGTCCCCAGGGCCGCCAGGATCACGGTCCTGCGCGGCGGGGTCTGGGGCCAGCTGACCTCGGGCCAATTGATCTCAGGCCAATTGAACGCTGGCCAGCTCAGCCGGGGAAGACCTAATCCCTGCTCAACGTCCTCTTCTTCCTCTGGGTTGTCCTGGGCCGGCATCTCCCTGGCAGGGTCTTGCTCGGTTGGCCATGGGTCTGCAGCACGGTCTGCGGCACGGTCTGCAGCACGGTCGGGGGCCCCGAGGCTGTCTGGGCGAAACGGATCGTGATGCTCGATGTAGGCCTGCACGTCGCGATCGGCGAAGTAGGCGTCCAGGTCCGGGTCCGCCTCCAGGTCCCGGTAGCCGGCCAGCACGTCCCGTTGCAGCCAGTCGCGGCAATAGGCGCACAGCTGGGCCAGGGGATCGTCTCCCTGCTGGCGGGCCCAGGTCAGCAGCTCGGGGCTGGCCCCCTGCACAAAGCACTGCTGGGCCTGCCCCACCTTGCCCAGCAGCAGCAACAGGCTGGCTTTGAGGGTTTCGGTGCCGGTCTGGGGGCTGGCCTCGAGACGGGCCAGGGCCGCTGCGATGCGCTCGGGTTTGCGCTGGGCGAATCCCGAGGCGGTCAGCGCCGTGGTGGCCAAAAAGTCAGCTGCAGCCGAGCGGGCCGCCCAGCCGCTGAACAGGTCCACCTGTTCCTGCACCGTCAGAAAGGCGCGGATCTGCCTAAAAAAGGCCTGGAACGCCTCGTTGTTCAGGCGGGGGTCGGCGCTGCCCTCCAGGCCCCCCCGTCGCTCGACCAGGTTGCCGAGCAGTTGCAGCCCTTCGCCCCGTTCGGTGGTTGCGGTCAGGGGGCGGCTCAACAGATCGAGCACCCGGTAGGGGGTCAGCGCTTCAAGCGCATCGTTGAGCTGCTGGCGCTGGTGGGGCAGCTGGCCCATGCGCTGCAGCAGCTGCTGGCCCTGCAGCAGCAACTGGGCGGCGGCTTCGTAGCGGCGCTGATCCTGCAGTTCGTTGGCGCCCGCCAGACATGCCAGTGACGCCACCAGGGTCAGGTCGGCTTCGCGGCTGCTGCCCAGTGCCGGCGCCCGCGGCGGCTGAAGGCTGCGGTTGGCCAGTTCAAAGCAGTCCAGAGGCTGATCGGCTTCCAGCAGCAGCACCAGGCCACCCACCTCGAGGCTCGAGGGCACATCCAGGGCGGCGATCACACTGCCGCCCCCACTGCTCAGTGCGGTTAGGTCGGCTTCGTAACGGGCCCGTCTGACGCTGTCGCTCAGCAGGTCAGCGCTGCTGCGCAGCAAGTCGGCCCGGGCATCGAGGGTCTCGAGGCTGTAGCCGTCGGCGGGCACCCGGTCCAGCCGTTGCTGGAGCATCTGCAGCGCCCCCTGGGCGTCGGCGGATGGCCCGACGCCGAGCAGCCGGAAATGGTCGATCGGCAGTTCCAACCCGGATCGCTCTCTGGTGGCCGACTGTAGGCAGGGTCTCGGGTTTTGGCTCGTTTGCTGCCAGAACTTGGGAACAGACCCCGTACAGTTGCCCGATGACCCAGGCAGACATGAGCCGAGATCTCGCGGCCGCCTCAGGAGCTCCCAGCTGCTCGGCGGATGCCACCCACGTGGCCGGACCCCACGCCGAACGGCTCGAGAATCTTTATCCGGCGACGCCGGCGGCCGTGACCCGCGACGAGGGCCTGGTCCTGTACCGCGACATGGTGCTGGGGCGGCGCTTTGAGGACAAATGCGCCGAGATGTACTACCGGGGCAAGATGTTTGGCTTCGTGCACCTCTACAACGGGCAGGAAGCGGTCAGCACCGGCGTGATCAAGGCGATGAAGGCCCAGCACGACTGGTTCTGCAGCACTTACCGCGATCACGTGCACGCCCTCAGCGCCGGCGTGCCGGCCCGCGAGGTGATGAGCGAGCTGTTCGGTAAGGAGACCGGGTGCAGCAAGGGGCGCGGCGGCTCCATGCACCTGTTCTCCAAAGAGCACCACCTGCTGGGCGGCTATGCCTTCATCGGCGAGGGGATCCCTGTGGCCCTGGGTGCGGCGTTCACCAGCCGCTACAAGCGCGATGCCCTGGGTGACGCCAGCAGCGATGCGGTCACGGCAGCGTTCTTTGGCGACGGCACCTGCAACATCGGTCAGTTCTATGAGTGCCTGAACATGGCGGCACTGTGGAAGCTGCCGATCCTGTTCGTGGTCGAGAACAACAAGTGGGCCATCGGCATGGACCACAACCGTGCCACCAGCGATCCCGAGATCTGGCGCAAGGCAGCCGCCTTTGGCATGGCAGGCGAAGAGGTGGACGGCATGGATGTGCTGGCGGTGCGGGCCGCAGCCCAGCGCGCCGTCGAGCGGGCCCGGGCCGGCGAAGGGCCGACCCTGCTCGAGTGCCTCACCTACCGCTACCGGGGCCATTCCCTGGCCGACCCCGATGAGCTGCGGGCCGCCGAAGAGAAGGAGTTCTGGGCCAAGCGGGATCCCATCCAGCGCCTGGCGGCCCAGCTGATCGACCAGTCCCTGGCCACGGTCGACGAGCTGAAGGCGATCGACAAGGAGATCGACGCCCACATCGCCGATTGCGTCGAATTTGCCCTGGCGGCCCCCGAGCCCAAACCCGAAGAGCTCACCCGTTACATCTGGGCTGAGGACTGAGCCCCAGCCTGCCTTGGCTGGCTGCAAGGCCTAGATGCCGCTGGGCATCCGGCGAGTGAGGTTGCGCAGTTTGCGCAGGGCCTTGAGCTCGACCTGACGCACCCGTTCGCGCGAGACCTCGAGCTGGCGGCCGATCTCGGCCAGGGTGTGGCGCTCCTGGCCGTCGAGGCCAAAGCGCAGACCCAGCACCTGCCGCTCCTGCTCGCTGAGGTGGCTGAGCCAGCGCCCCAGTTGTTCCTGATGGATGCCCCGTTCAACCCGATCGAGGGGCTCCTCGTCCGGGTTGTCGGCGATCAGGTCCCCCAGGAAGCTGCGGCCCTCTTCGCCGTTGACCGGTGCGTCGAGGCTCGAGGTGGTGAGGGCCTGGCGCAGCACACTGTCCAGTTCCTCCATGGGCATGTTCATCGCCTCGGCGATCTCGCGGCGGCTGGGCATGGCGCCCAGCTTGTGGGCCAGATCCAGGCTCACCTTGCGGATGATGCTCAGCCGCTCGCCCAGATGCACCGGCAGTCGGATCGTGCGCGATTGGCAGGCGATCGCCCGGGTCATGCTCTGGCGGATCCACCAGAAGGCGTAGGTCGAGAATTTGTAGCCGCGGGTGGGGTCGAACTTCTCGACAGCCCGTTCCAGGCCCAGCGATCCCTCCTGGATCAGGTCGAGCAACTCCAGGCCCTTGCCCTGGTACTTCTTGGCGACACTGACCACCAGCCGCAGGTTGGCCCGCATCATCCGCTGCTTGGAGCGACGGCCGATGCGCAGGAGCTTCTGCTCCTTGTCGGTGTAGCTGGTCTCGCCCCGCTCCAGGAGCTGCATCATCGCCTGCACCTGATTGCCCAACTCGATCTCCTCGGCGGGGGTCAGCAGCGGTTCACGCCCGATGGTGCCGAGGTACCAACTGATCGGATCACTGCTGCGCCGGCGTGTTCCATCGCTTTCGCGCAGCGTTGAGGCACCCATCGCCACTCACTCTTTGGACGATGACTATCCCGCTAAAAGTGGGCTGGGCATGGTGATTTCAGCAACGTTTCAGCTTTGACTTGCAAAACAACACAATCCTGCCGGTCTCAGTCACTGGGCTGTCTTTCAAAGTGACTGCGCTGCAGTCGATCTGCTGTTGATCTCTTGCTTTGAGTCTGTTGCTGTCTCGCTTATTCAACTGTCAGCATTTGCAGGTCTCGCTTGTCTCGTTGTCTGCGGCACCTGGTTCGGCTCCAGGGGCGTTGGGCCAGGGCCTGGGCCACCTGGGGCGGGCAGGCGCCGCCGGGGCCCTGCCGTTTGACCGCCTCCAGGCCTGCTAATGCATGGTCCAGCGCAGCGGCCGCCAGCCAGGCACCATCGGCCTGCAGTCCTGGCCCGCTGGCCAGGGCCTGCGCCCCGCGGCCGGCGGCGTAGCCCGCCAGTACATCCCCCAGGCCGGCGCGGGCGCTATCGGGTGCTGAGGCCAGCAACTGCCAGCGGCGGCCGTCGGGGGCGGCGATGACGCTGTGGGCTCCCTTGAGCAGCACCACAGCACCGCTGTCGGCGGCGGCGCGCTCCGCGGCCTCGAGCGGCGGCAGGTCCGCCAGCTCGGGCCACAGCCGCCGCAGCTCGTCCCGGTGGGGCGTGATCCAGGTGGGACCGCGGCGCCCCTGCAGCCAGGCCACGGTGGTGCGGTTGAGCCCATCGGCATCCAGCACCAGCAGACCGCTAAAGGTCTGCAGCAGCTGCCAGGCGTCCAGCTCGGGCGCCATTGCTGCTGCGGGCAGCAGCCCCAGCCCCGGCCCCAGCAGCACCGCATCGAGGCGCTCCAGGTCCGTACTGGTCAGCTGCGCCAGCAGCAGGGACCCCGCGTCGTCGCAGGGCAGGCGCCGCTGCAGCACCACATGGGGCAGCAGTTGCCACAGGGCGTCGGCCTGGGGGGCTGCCATGGCCGCCCGCAGGCTGCCGGCGCCGCTGGCGCTGGCCCCCAGCAGGGCCAGGTGGGCGGCCCCTCGGTAGGCCTCGCTGCCGGCGATCACCAGCAGCCTGCCGCGGGCGTATTTGCCGGCGGCTGGGTCGAGCGGCGGCCAGGGCGCCCGCGGCCCATCGGCCGCCGTCAGTCCCAGGGGCGTGCTGGTCATCAGCGGGTCCAGCAGCGCCTGGGGCAGGCCCAGCTCGATCCGCCGCAGCCGACCCACCGCCGCCAGGGCCGGGTCCTGCACCAGCCCCTGTTTGATCAGGCCGATGCTGTAGGTCATGGCCGCCTGGGCGCAGGTCTGGCCCAGGGGACGGCCGCTGCTGTCGTCGAGACCGCTGGGAATGTCAATCGCCACCAAGGTGGCGGGCCGCCGCTGCTGGCGTTGCCGCAGCAGGGTCTCGGTGGCAGCATCCAGGGGACGCCGCTGGCCGATGCCGAATAGGGCATCGATCCACAGGGCGTCGCCAGCTGGATCAGGACCCTGCTGCAGCCGCTCGATCCCCAGCCACAGGGCATGGCGCAGGTGGGCGGCGGTCAGGGGCTTGTGCCGCTCGAACGGGCTCCAGATCCTGGTGTCGATGCCCGCCAGGTGCAGCTCGCGGGCGATCACCAGGCCGTCGCCGCCGTTGTGCCCGGGCCCCACCAGCACCACGGCACCATGGCGCTTCAGGTGCGGACCCCAGTCGGCCTGAATCGCCCGGCAGGCCGCCAGCGCCGCTTTCTCCATCAGCGCTTCGACCGGAAGGCCGCTGGCAAACAGCTGCTGTTCGAGCGCCGCCATCTGCTCGCCGCTGACCAGCAGATGGCCGCTGTCGCGGGCGGGCCAGCTGGGCCCGGTCAGAACGGGTTCAGGCACACCAGGGGCGATCGCTCGGTTTCATGATGGGAGCAACGGCCTCGCTGTGCCGCGTCTGCGCTGTTGGCTTTGTCCTCTGTTCCCGCCATGTCTGAGGCCACCGCTTTGGCCACCCCTGCGGCCACCACAGCCGGGGCTCAGGTGCTGGAGCGACTTCGGGCCTGGCCGGGCGAGCACCGGGTGGCGGTGGGGCTGTCGGGCGGGGTCGACAGCTCGCTGACGGCGGCGTTGCTGGTGGAGGCCGGTTGGGACGTCGAAGGCCTGACCCTGTGGCTGATGAGCGGCAAGGGCGCCTGCTGCGCCGAGGGGCTGGTGGATGCGGCCGGCATCTGTGACCAGCTGGGCGTGCCGCACCACGTTGTCGACTTTCGCGAGCACTTTCAGGCCCAGATCGTCGACTTTCTGGTGCAGGGCTATGCCGCTGGCACCACGCCGCTGCCCTGTTCGCGCTGCAACCGCGAGGTCAAGTTTGGCCCGATGTTGCAGTGGGCCCAGGACCAGCGCGGCATCGCGCGCATCGCCACCGGTCACTACGCCCGCGTGCGCCATGGCGAGCACAGCAGCAATGGACGCCACCAGCTGTTGCGCGGTCTCGACGATCGCAAGGACCAGAGCTACTTCCTCTATGACCTACCCCAGGAGGTCCTGGGCCGGCTGGTGTTTCCGCTGGGTGAGCTGACCAAGCCCGACACCCGCCTGGAGGCCGAGCGCCACGGCCTGCGCACGGCCCACAAGCCCGAGAGCCAGGACCTCTGCCTGGCCGATCACCACGGTTCGATGAAGGCCTTTCTCGATGCCTACCTGCCGCCAAGAGACGGCGAGATCGTCCTGGACGACGGCACGGTGGTGGGCAGCCACGACGGCATCGAACACTTCACCATCGGCCAGCGCAAGGGCCTGGGGGTGGCCTGGCGCGAGCCCCTGCACGTGGTGCGCCTCGACGCCGCCATGAACCGGGTGGTGGTGGCCCCCCGGGCCGAGGCCGCCCGCGCCACGGCGGTGGTGGGGGCGGTCAACTGGGTCTCGATCGAGCCGCCCCTTGCGGCGCGCGAGGTTGCGGTGCAGGTGCGCTACCGCAGCGGGCCGGTCAAGGCCCTGCTAAGCCCCCTGCCGGCCACGGCCGCCGATGCCGCCGCCGGGCGCCCCCATCGCTGCCAGTTGCAGTTCGCCGAGGAGCAGTTCTCGATCACCCCGGGGCAGGCGGCGGTGTTTTACGACGGCGAGATGGTGTTGGGGGGCGGGTTGATTCAGCCGGATCACCAGTAGGGATCGCTGGCCAGCTCGACGCTCAGGGTCCCGCTGCGGCTGGCCGGCACGGTGGCGATGCAGGCGCGCACGGTGGTGCCGTTGACGTCGATCTCGCAGGCGCCGCAGCTGCCCCCCAGGCAACCCGTGGGGATGGCCAGGCCGGCGTCGCGGGCGGCGGCCAGCCAGTCGGTTCCGGATGTCACCGTTGTGGTGCTGCCCCCTGGCCAGTGGATCTGCACCTGCTTCATGGGGTGCGCAGCAACGGCTCCAGGTTGACGTGCTGCGCAAAGGCATCGGCGAGCCGATCGAGCAGTGCCTCCCGCTGACGGCTGTGGTGCGGTTGGCGTTCGTTCAGCAAGGGCAACCCTTTGCGCGTCCGCAGGCTGTTGAGCCAGCGGCGCCGCCAGGGACCGCTTTCGAACACCCCATGCAGATAGGTGCCCGCCACGTTGCCCGCCACCCAGCCCAAGCCTTCGTCATGGCAGAGGGGCTGGCACGGCTCCAGGGCCAGGGTGCTGCCCCGGTGCAGCTCGAACCCCTCGAGGTCGAGCTGGGCATCCCCGCTGCCGTTGGGCCAGTGGGCAACGCTGCGGCGCTGGCGCAGGGCCTTGCTGCCGCCAAACACCGTGCGTAAGGGCAGCAGTCCCAGTCCCGCTGCGCTGGTGCCGGCGCTGCCCTCGAGCCCGTCTGGGTCGCAGAGTTCGCGGCCCAGCAGCTGCAGGCCGCCGCAGATCCCGAACACCGGCCGGCCCGATGCGGCGTAGCGCTGCAGTTGCGCGCCGAGGCTGCTGCCTTGCAGCGCCTGCAGGTCCCTGAGGGTCTGCTTGCTGCCGGGCACCACCACCGCATCAGGAGTTCCCAGCTCCTCACCGGGTTCCACCCAGCGCAGCTGCACGCTGGGTTCGGCCTCGAGCGGATCGAGATCCGAAAAGTTGCTGAGCGAGGGCAGTTTGAGCACGGCGAGCTCGAGCTCGGCGCCCCGTTTACGGCCGCGGCGTTCGAGCAGATCGAGAGAATCCTCGGGCGGGAACAGCTCATCGAGCCAGGGCATCACCCCTAGCACCGGCACCCCTGTGTTGGCCTCGAGCCAGCGGCGCCCCTCGTCAAACAGCTCGCGCCGGCCGCGAAAGCGGTTGATCAGCAGCCCGGCGATCAACGGACGCTCCACGGGCCGCAGCAGCGCCAGGGTGCCCACGATCTGGGCAAACACGCCGCCGCGCTCGATGTCGGCCACCAGGATGCAGCGGGCCCGCAGGTACTGGGCCAGGCGCAGGTTGGTCAGGTCGCGGGGCTGCAGGTTCACCTCGACCGGGCTGCCCGCCCCCTCGAGCACCAGGCGCCCGCCGGGGTAGTCCGCCTGCAATGTGCCCAGGCCAGCGCGGATCGCCGCCCAACCGGGGCGAAACCAGTCGCGGTAGTAGTGCTCGGCCCTGGCGCTGCCCACCGCCCGGCCCAGGTGGATCACTTCGCTGGTGGAATCTCCCTGGGGTTTGAGCAGCACCGGGTTCATGGCGCAGCGGGGCTCCAGCCCTGCGGCCCAGGCCTGCAGCGCCTGCGAGTAGGCCATCTCGCCGCCGGCCTGGTCGACCCAGGCGTTGTTGCTCATGTTCTGCCCTTTGAAGGGCAGCGGCGTTTCGCCGCGGCGCCGCAGCACCCGGCACAGGGCCGCTGTCATCAGCGACTTGCCGGCACCGCTGCTGGTGCCCAGCACCATCAGGGGGGTGGGGGGTTGTGTTGTCACGCGCGGGGGCTGCTTTGGGCGCTGAACCACTCCACAAGCTCAGCCCACGGCAGCTCACCTGCGGCAAGTCGCCGAATTTTCAGAACAACGCTTTCGTTGGATGCATTGAACCTGAACCCATTGAGTCCTAAAAACACAACGGCAACCAGGAACCCGCTGCGCTTGTTGCCGTCGGCAAAGGGATGGGCCCGAACAACGGCTTCGGCATAGGCGGCCGCCAGGTCAGGGATGGTGCTCAATTCGCCATAACTCCAGCGTTCCCTCGGGCGTGCCAGGGCTGCCTCTAGGGCTGTTGCACTGCGAACGCCTTGTAATCCGCCGTGTTCAAGAATTTGCTCGTGATGAATGGCGCGTACGGCAACAGATGGGACCCAGCAGGGCTCATTGCTCAAGGTCACTGCGCCAACTCACGCAAGGCTGGTTGATACTCCTTGGCCGCTTCTGAGGCCAGTGCCAGTGCCTGCTGAACAGCCGGGTCAAATGGGGTCAGCAAGATGCCTGCTTCGGTTTCAATGACCTGAACACGGTCTCCGGGCTCCAGATGAAACCGCCGTGCCAACTCCTTGGGGATGGTGGCGCTCACGGAGCCACCGGCCTGTCTGAGGGTGACTTCTGAGGTCATCGGCTGATCAGCAGGTAGCACATCAATGCTACTTCTTGCTCTTGCAGCCTTGTGCGCTGCCCCCCCCCAGTCAGTGGCGTCTCGCCACGGCGGCGCAGCACCCGGCACAGTGCCGCAGTCATCAGCGACTTGCCGGCACCGCTGCTGGTGCCCAGCACCATCAGGGGGGTGGTTGTGGTCACAACCTGGGCCGGTGGCGCCGCAGCCAGCCCCGTAGGCGCAACAGGGGCCCGGCGGCGGGGATCGCATCGGTCCAGATCGCCAGCACGTCGCGGCCTAGGGGGGTGAGGCGGACCCGTTCGGTCAGGCCCTGGCCGTCGACCTCGCGCCGCAGCACCCCCAGCTGGATCAGCCAGATGAAGTGGTCCTCGCAGCGGCGCCAGCCCAGACGGGTGCGGCTCAGGCGGCTCCAGTCGCTGCTGCTTGCCAGTTGAGTGCTGCTGATGGCCCCCTGCTCCAGCTGCTGGTAGAAGACCAGCCGAAAGGGCAGACAGCGCACAGCCGCGCGGGCCCGCCGCAACGCGTTCTGATCCTGGCTGGTGTCGGTAAGTGCGTTCACGCGCTGCGGGTCGTGGTGAGTTGAAGCAGGGAACAGCCGGGGAAACGCCGGAAGTCGCGGTCGAAGCTCACCAGTCGCCATCCTCCGGCAATGGCCAGGGCTGCCAGGTGCGCATCGGTGCACAGTCTGGGGGGCAGGGACTGACTGCTGAGCAGCTGGTGAAACAGGTCCCAACTGCCAGGGGCCTCGGCGGCCAGACGCACACCGGGTTGGTTCAGCAGTTCCTGGAGCACGGCAGATGCCTGGAGCGGCTCCAGCGTCTGTTGCCCCATCACCGTGGGTTGGCAGAGCAGCCGCACCAGCCCCAACGCTGTCACGGTCGAGAACAACACCTCATTGGCGGCTTGATGTTCCCAGTAGTGGCGTGCAGCGGCGTGATGCGGGTGGTCGGCTGCGCTCAGCGCCAGCCACACGTTGAGATCGGGGAGGTCCACCGTGCTCAGTCGTCCAGGGCTGCCACCAGGCCGGCGTTGCTGAGCTGCTCTGGGTTCACGGCCAGTGGGCCTCGCAGGCAGGGCAGGGTGTCGGCCGAGCGCTGAAGTCCGTTGGACTGGGCTGTGGCGTTCAGTCCTTCTTCGACAAACCGTTGCAGCAGCTTCTTGAGGCTGGTGTGCTCCAGGGCCGCGCGGGCCTTCAGGCGGGTGAACAGTGGATCCGGCAGGTCCAGCGTGGTGCGCATGGTGGGCCCGCATCAACATGCGCATTTTAATGCGCCTAGGTTTGGGTGTCTGGTTCGCCCCGCCTGTGCTGCTGCTGGCTTCTGCCTCCCCCGCCCGCCGCCGTCTGCTGCAGCAGGCCGGCATTGACCACCGCGTGCAGGTCAGCGGGGTCGATGAAGAGGCCATCGCCCATCCCGACCCCATCCAGCTGGTGCAGTTGCTGGCGCGGGCCAAGGCCCTGGCGGTCGCAAACGCTCTGCCCCGCCCGAGCTGGGCCATCGATCAGCAGCCGATCACGGCTGTGCTGGGCTGCGATTCAGTACTGGCGTTTGAGGGTGAGGTGTTCGGCAAACCGCGTGACGCCGCCGAGGCCATTGCCCGTTGGCAGCGCATGGCGGGGGCCTGGGGGGACCTGCACACCGGCCATTGCCTGGTGGCGGGCCCTGGCGAACCCGGGGCGATGTCCAGCGTGATGTCCAGCGAGCGCCTGACCACCGTCACCACCCGTGTCCAGTTTGCGGCGCTGAGCCTGCCCGAGATCGAGGCCTATGTGGCCAGCGGCGAACCGCTGCAGTGTGCCGGTGGCTTTGCGCTCGAGGGCCGCGGCGGCTCCGTGGTCGAGCGGCTCGATGGCTGTTATTCCAATGTGATCGGCCTCAGCCTGCCGCTGCTGCGCCGCTGGCTCAGTTGAACAGATTCAGTTGAACCGGTCAGTTGAACAGATCCACCAGAAAGTTGCCCAGGGCCCGTCCGAACTGGGCATTCGGGTTGCTTTGCGGCCGGTAGTTGTTCTGGGTGGCGCTGAGGCTCATGTCGGCCCAGCGAAACGTGCCGCTGCGGCCGTTGTCACTGAACTGCACCGGCCAGCTGCCACCGGCGCCATCGCTGATCTGGAAGCCGCCCTGGGTCTGCTGGAACACGTAGCGCGGGCCGTTCTGCAGCAGCACCTCAAAGCGTGGCTGATACCCCTGTCGCACCTCGTTGAGGGCACAGGGTCCGTTGTAGAGGCTGCTGCCGCTGCGGGTCAGCCGGCACTGGGCGCTGTAACCACTGGGTCCCGGCCCTGGCTGCGGGTTCGTTGCGGGGTAAGGCGATGGCATGGGTGACGGCCTCGGCTGGGGCATGCCACCGAACAGCTGGCTGGTGAGCTGTTGGTTGAGCATCGGTTGCCCATCGTTCGAGCTCCAGCAACTCAGCTGGCGCACATCACAACGGCTGCCGTTGCTGAGGTTGAACACCGGACCAGGCCGGCGTCCGCCCAGGCTCTGGAAGGCGTTCTGCTGGGCAAAGCTGCCGAAATACTGGCCGGTGAGACCCAGGGACAGCCCATTGCTGTCATAACAGCGCTGTGCCGGCTGATCACAGATCACCCCGGCCGACGGAAACAGCAGGGTCTGCCCAGGCATCGGTTGGCCGCCACCACCGCTGTAGGGGTTGGGGATGGCCAGGGCCGGGGCGCTGCTCAGCAGCAGGCCCAGCAGCGACCAACGCAAAGCAACAGGGCGGCACTGTTTGTTCACGGGACGCGTTGAAGCATTGTTCATTCAAGTCTGATCAGTCATCTGAACGTCGCCGGGGGGTTGTCATCAACCACAAAAATCACCGACAAAAAAGCCCCCGCCATGAAGGGGCGGAGGCTGGGGAGGCTGGGGAACCAGGTTGATCGGGAAGGATCAATCGAGATCCGGCATGGCCAGGGTGGGCTCGGCCTGACGGTCGATGCCCTTTTCGAAACCGGCAGCAGCAGCGCGAGCGCGGCCGGCGTGCCAGAGGTGACCCACCAGGAAGAAGAAGGCAAGCACGAACTGGGTCGAAGCCAGCCACTGGCGGATGTTGACGAAGTTCACCGAGTTGGGCTCAGTGATGATGCCGCCCACCGAGTTCAGAGACGCGTTGGGGGCATGGGTCATGTATTCAGCAGCACGGCGGACCTGCCAGGGCTGAATGTCGTTCTGCAGCTTGTCGAGGCTGAGGCCGTTGGGGCCACGCAGGGGCTCGAGCCAGGGACCGCGGAAGTCCCAGAAGCGCATCGTCTCACCGCCGAAGATGATTTCGCCGGTGGGTGAACGCATCAGGTATTTGCCCAGACCGGTCGGGCCCATGGCCGAACCGATGTTGGCGCCCAGGCGCTGGTCACGCACCAGGAAGGTGAAGCTCTGGGCCTGGGAGGCTTCGGCGTTGGTGGGGCCGTAGAACTCTGAGGGATAGGCCGTGTTGTTGAACCAGATGTAGGCCGAAGCCACAAAGCTCATCAGGCTCAGGGCGCCCAGGCTGTAGCTCAGGTAGGCCTCACCGTTCCAGATGAAGGCGCGGCGGACCCAGCCGAAGGGCTTGGTGATCGCGTGCCAGATGCCACCGAAGATGCAGATCAGGCCGACCCAGATGTGGCCGCCAATGATGTCTTCCATCGAGTTGACCCCGATGATCCAGCCCTCGCCGCCGAAGGGGGCGCGGGTCAGATAACCGAAGATCACTCCGGGGTTGAGGGTGGGGTTGGTGATCAGACGGACATCACCACCGCCGGGGGCCCAGGTGTCATAGACACCGCCAAAGAACATGGCTTTGAACACCAGCAGCAAGGCACCGACACCCAGAAGAATCAGGTGATAACCAATGATGTTGGTCATCTGATTCTTGTCGCGCCAATCCTGGGAGAAGAACGAGGAGTAGTTCTCGAGGATTTCAGGACCGCGCAGGGCGTGGTACAGACCACCCAGGCCGAGCACGGCCGAGCTGATCAGGTGCAGCACACCGACCACAAAGAACGGATAGAGGTCGGTGACCTCACCACCGGGACCCACGCCGTAGCCCAGGGTGGCCACGTGGGGCATGCAGATCAGGCCCTGCTCGTACATGGGCTTGTCGAAGGTGAAGTGGCTCACCTCGAACAGCATCATGGCGCCGGCCCAGAAGACCATCAGGCCTGCGTGGGCGACGTGGGCGCCCAGAAGGCGACCCGAGAGGTTGATCAGACGGGCATTGCCGGCCCACCAGGCATAGCCGGTGGAATCGAGGTCTTTGCCCCCGACCTCGATCAGACCGGAATTAAAGGGCGTTTCCACGGGGCAGAACCTCTTCAGGGAAGACGAAGTTTTCGTGAGGCTGGTCAGCGGGGGCCATCCAGGCGCGCAGACCTTCGTTCAAGAGGATGTTCTTGGTGTAGAAGGTCTCGAACTCGGG
>JAIXOF010000068.1 GCA_027486935.1 Cyanobium sp. C1_MAG_00004
AGAGAGGGCCTCCACCGACTGGGTGGAGTGAGCCGCGGCAGCTCCACTAACGGATGCGGCCTCGGCAAAACCTTGGCCAGACACCAAGGCATCAACGGATTGAACGCCGGTGATCTGGTTCTGGGCCCCCTGGCCAAACAGGCCCAGCACGGTGGAGGTCAGATTGCTGAAGGCGTTGCCGAGGATCGAGCTCGCACTGGATCTGGAGCTGCTGGCCAGGTCAACGGCCAGTTCACTGTTCGTGTCAGCAAAATTGAAGTTGGTCGCAGACACACCCGTAATCGAGGTGAACGCATCGGCAGTCGCGGCACCAGTGACTGACTCGGCCACAACCTGGCTGTCGGCGTTGGTGTCCAGGTCAATCAGACCAAGACCCGAAGCCCTGACAGTGGTGTTCTCAAGGCCAGTGGAGCCCATCCATGCGACAGCTTCTGAGCCGCCATTGGTGGTGGTGGCCATGGCGGAGGTGTCGAGCCCAAGCTGAACGGCAAGGCTGAGATCCTCTGAACTGGTGAAGGTGGCAAGACCAGTGAGACCGGATGCATCATTGCTGGCCACAGCCAGAGCCTGACCGGTTGTGGTTTCTGCCGTCGCCGACACCAGCGAGACATCGTTGATGACAGCGTCCAGGGTGGAACCACTGCTCAGCGAACCACGATCCATGCCGATGCTGAATCCGACCGAGAACGCATTGGCTGCACCAGTGCTGGTGACGGCTTCGACCGCACTGCTGACATCAAGGTTGGTGTCGAGGCCAAGTTCACCAGCCGCCACCAGGCTGGTTTTCTTGGTGCCGATGGCAACACTGCTGTTAAACGATGAGGTGCCGTCCGAAACACTGCTGGCTTCGGCGCCACCGCTGGCATCGACCAGATAGTTTAGGTAAAGGTCAGCACCACTGCTGATCGCCGACGAACTGGCGCCAAGCAGGCTGAGCTCAGAGGTAGATGACACCGATTGGGTTGGGCTCTTGTCCCAGTTGACCTTTTCGAAGCCGTCAAGCTTCATGTTGAAGTAGTCGGAATCCATCGTTTCGGTCGCTGGCACAGCGGCGAAGTAGATGAAATCACCAAGTTCTCCATCACGGGTGAAGTCGTTGAATTGATCCAGGCCGAAGCCGTCGATATTCAGGACGTCATAACCAGCACCACCATGAAGATTGAGCTGGCCTGGATTGGTATCCACAAGCTGGGCTGCATTACGGCCCACCGTCATCACATCATCGCCACCACCGCCGAAGGCTTCGACGTTGCCGCGGACGCTGTCGTCGGCTGTGCCAGCACCATCTACGAAGAGGCTGAAGTTATCGCCGGCCGAGCCACCATAGAGGGAAATGTAGCCAACATTGTTGGTGGCATCAAGCGCGTTAGATGTATCTGCGGCGTTTGCGGCATTGATGCCAAGGGTGACGCTGTTGGCGGTACTGTCGAGGACAACCTTTTCAACACCAGTAACTTGAGCAAAGTCGCTGTCTTCAACAGCAGCAGTGCCAAGGATTTGAATCGCATCCGTGCCAGTACCACCTTTGAGATAGTCGGCACTGGTGAGATCATTGCTGACGAATTCAAAGGTGTCGTTGCCGCTGCCACCGGTGATGCTGTCGTTGCCGCCACCGGTGTTGGTGGTGAGGTTTGCAGTGAAGGCGGAAGCGTCAATGGTGTCAGAGCCAATCCCAGACGCACTTGTGACCCTAAGAGCGTTACTAACTCCAGTAGCACTGCTAGCGAAAGCAGCCAAGGTAACTTGATTACTGCCAGCAGCAAAATCAATGTTTTCGACATTGCTGACCTTGGCAAAATTACTATCAACAACCGTTGAGGCATTGTCGAAGGCAATTTGGTCGTAGCCGCTGCCACCATCAACAGTGTCGGCGTCGCTCAGTTCACCATTGACAAAGCGGATCTGGTCATTACCGCCCCCACCATTGATAGTGTCAGTGCCAGTGCGTGCATAGATGGTGTCTGCAACATTACTACCAGAGACGGTGTCATCACCGGCACCAGCATCAATGAAGAGAGCATTGGTAGAACCGGTGGCGGTGATGGTGTCGCCAGCGGATCCGGTAATGATGCGCTCGAAATCATTGGCAACGGTGCCTCCTACACCGGTTGCGGACCAGTTGCTACCGCTGAAGGTGGCAGTGACAGCAGTTGTGCGGTTGCCGTAGTTGAAGGTGTCGTAATCAGACCCAAAGGTGACGGAACCGCTGATTGAACCACCATCCTTGAAATTGAGGGTGTCGTTCTGGGCGCCGAGGTCAAGATTGACAGCAGCCCCACCTGAACCTTGGAAGGCACCATTGATCGTAGCGGTGTCATCGAAGTAACCAAGGTTGGCGTCCTCAAAGCTGGAGAAGGTCAGGCTACCGTCGAGTGTGGCAGTTCCATTGCTTGCAACCGAGAGAGTGTTGTATCCCCACTGGGCATTGAGGGTGTCGTTGGTGCCACTGCCACCAACCAGGTTGTCTAGGCCAGATACGTAACCACCGATTGCAGTGGCGGAGCCGCTGGTTGCAGACCAAAGGTTGACGGAAACTTGGTTCGTATAACCGGCATAGGAGAGAGTATCGGTGCCGCCCATGGTGAGACTGCCACCAATGGTGGAACCATTGCTATTGATGGTTAGCAAGTTTGTGCCGGCGCCTAAATCAACACTTCCGGTGACAGTTCCGCCATTGAGGGTAACGGTGTCGTTGCCACTGCCGCTCGTGAGACTGCCGCCAAGAGTGCCAGCACCAGAATTGAAGGTAAGGGTGTTATTACCAGCACCAAGAT
>JAIXOF010000080.1 GCA_027486935.1 Cyanobium sp. C1_MAG_00004
GACCCGGCACGAACTGCCCAAAGGGCTGCTCTTCGGGGGCTGGTGGCTTGGGTTTGGGGGTCGCAGGGGCAGCCTGGGCTGGGCTGGGCTGTTGGCCCGCAGGGACGGTGGCGTCAGGGACGGTGGCGTCAGGGACGTCAGGGGCGTCAGAGGCGCTGGCCGGCACGGTGCTGCAGGGCGACTGGCGTGACTCTAGAAGCGCCGCTTCAGACCTGGTTCACTCCCAGTTGTCATTGAGAGGTTGATCCCAGCCATCACCCACGGGTTGGGCCTGGGCCGCCTTGGCGGGTGATGGTTCGGCAGGCTCAGCTGGCGGCCGGCGGATCACCCGGTAGGGGACCTCGACGGTCGGGGCTGGCTCGCCCGGTGGGCGGCTGGGGCCCCCCGCCCACCCTCCTGCCTGCGATCGCGGTCGGGGTGCCGCCGCCGGTGCGGTACGGCTACCGGACGCTGGGCCGGGCCGAAAGGGTGTCGGTGGCTGCTCGGAGGACGTGCTCTGCCGCAGGGCCAAGGTTGCGGCTGCCGCGCTCAGCCCCGCGCCAGCGGCGGCGGCGGCGGCGATCCAGGCGCCCAGGGGCAGGGCTGGCGAGGTCCAGACCAGCAGCCTCAGGGCCACCTGTGGTCTGGGGTTGATCGCCCCCAGCAGCAGCACC
Organism: Cyanobium sp. C1_MAG_00004; assembly: GCA_027486935.1. Taxonomy (GTDB): domain Bacteria; phylum Cyanobacteriota; class Cyanobacteriia; order PCC-6307; family Cyanobiaceae; genus RGUW01. The sequence continues at coordinate 654 of JAIXOF010000080.1, forward strand.
GCCAGCAGGGGGGCCAGCAGGGGAATCAACAGCAGCTGTTGCAGCACCGTCACCAGGGATCAGCAGGACATCAGCGGCTGCCAGACCATCGTCGCAGGGGTGCGAGGTCATCACCGAGCCCATCAAAGATGCGCACCACCAGGAAGTCCACCATCTCCTCCAGGGTCCTGGGCTGGTGGTACCAGGCTGGCACCGGTGGTGCAATGCGGGCTCCCGCCTCGGCCAGGGCGGTCAGATTGCGCAGGTGGATCAGGTTCCATGGGGTCTCCCGCGGGCAGATCACCAGGGGCCTTGATTCCTTGAGATGCACATCGGCGGCCCGCTCGAGCAGATCGGTGGCCACACCGGAGGCGATCCTGCCGACGCAACCCATGCTGGCCGGCAGGATCACCATGCCCCGGGTGCGGTAGCTGCCACTGGCGATCGACGCCGCCTGGTCATTCCAGCGGTGGCAGCACAGCTGGCCGGTCGTGCTGCCGGTGCGTTCGCGCCAGAACTGCTCTTGCTGGTCGGGCTCCACGGGGAGTCGCAGCCCGAGTTCGGCCTGCCAGACCAGCATCGCCCCACGGCTGGTGACCAGATCGACCCGTTCACCGGCATTGAGCAGCAGTTGCAGCGCCCGTTCAGCCAGGGGTTGCCCCGAGGCGCCCGAGATGGCGAGCACCAGCGGTGGACGCTGCCCATCCATGGTCACGCGTCGTCGAATGGGGGCTCATCGCCTTCGGGCCGGTCACCCTCGGGCAGGTCACTGACTGTCTGGTCGTTGACCGGCTGGTCGTCTTCACCCTCAGGCAGCACCACCGCCAGATCGATCTGATGGCGCAGGGCATCCACCTTCTCGATCACCACGTCGACGGTGTCGCCGAGCATGTAGGCGCGACGGTTCTTGCGACCCACCAGCCTGTTCTGGCGGGAGCGGTATTCGTACCAGTCGTCCTTGAGCGAACTGACATGAACGAGCCCCTCCACCTGCGATGGGGGCACTTCAACAAAGAAGCCGTAGCTCTGCACGCCGCTGATCACCCCGGGCAAGGTCTGACCCACCAGAGGCTGGGCCTTGCGGGCTTGGGCCATGGCGACCAGATCGTTGCTCAGTTCCTGGACCAGCCGCTCCCGTTGGTTCAGGCGCTCGGGCAGGCCATGCTCCAGGTCTTCGCTGTAGGGCACCAACACCCCAGGGGCCAGCAACGGCCAGTCGATGGCCCCATGGCAGCTGTCAGACGCCAGGTCGACACTGGTCTTGTGCCGCACGCTGGGCCGGTCCTTGCCTTCGAGCAGCAGGGTGAGCAGCAGCTGCTGATTCCAGATGTCGGCGTAATGCAGGGTCGGGCAGCACCAGGGCGCCAGGGCGAGGGTTTCGCCGGCCAGGGCATGGGCCCCGGCCTCCCGGCTCAACAGCACCGGCCGCAGGGTGCCCCGCAGTTGCTGCTGCAGGGGGCGTCTGCGATCCGTCTGGGCGAACTGACGCGCCAGATCGGCAGCACTGGTTTCACCCTCTTCACTGAGCTCAAGCGGGATCTCGAGTGCCAGGGCAGCCTTGGCCACCTCGTGAAGGTCGGCTGCCGAGGGGGCGTCGTTGACCGCAAACAGCCCCGGTAACGCGAGGGCGGCCAGGTGCCGGCCCAGGGCCCGCTCGGCCACCAGCACGCAGTCCCGCAGGATCGCCTGGGGGTGATGCACAGGCAGTTCGACCAGCCAGCCGCCGCCTGCGGCCTCGGGTGCCGGAATCGTCAGATCGGCCAGCCGCTCCAATGGGGGCAGGGGCAGGTCGAGGTCGATCGATCCGGCGGCGAGCCGCAGCTCCCGCAGCCTGCCACTCAGCTCGACCAGCTGCTCCAGCAGGGGCAGATGGTCCTTGAGTGGCTTGAGGGCCGCAGGCAGGGTGCGACTTTTGGGCTTGCGTTCAACCAGCGCGTCCAGGGCTGCCGGCGTGGCGCTGCCGTCAACCTTGATGCGGCTGCGCATGAAGCGAAAGTGCTGCAGGTCGCCGCGACTGTCCAGTTCGAGGGCCACCGACAGCGCCTCCTGGGTGTCGCCGCTTTTGAAACCGCAGGCCTTGCTCAGGGTTGGGCTGAGCAGGGGCAGCCAGTGGTCGCCGAGGCAGATGGCATCGGCCTGATCCCGCAGCCACTGGTCGGTGCTGCTGCCGGGGGCGACCCGTTCGGCAACGCTCGGAGCATGGACCCACAGGCGCCAGCCCCCGTCCACGGTTTCCAGGGACACCGCCGCTGTCGTGGGGGCTTCCTTGCCTTCCCAGGCCTGCAGCAACACCGTCGGCAAGGCGGTCAGGTCTTCCCTGCCTTCGTCCTTGGTGGCCCTGGGGGTGGCGCGCGGGGCCGCGGGTCTGGACTGCAGGTGATGCTTTGTCAGCAGGAGATCAAGGTCGGCGCCATCACCTCCGTTGATCGGCAGGCTGCGGGCCACATGGCCCTGGGCCCGGTGCTGGGCTACAGGAAAGCGGTCGACCACCACCTCGACCACGGCCGTGTCTGCCTGGGCGAGATGCTGCTGGTCATCGGGCGGCAGCGCGATGCTCGTCAGCAGGCGGTCGTCCAGCGGGTTGGCGAAAAGCCCACCGTCCTGCTGGTCCAGCTGGGCCAGCAGGCTGGTGGTCTGGCGCTCCAGGATGCATTGCACGCCTCCCTCGGGGGAGCGGCGGCGGCCACCGTCGCGGGTGATGCGCACCAGCACCCGGTCGCCATTCCAGGCATGGTTGAGTTGGTGATCGCGGATGTAGATGTCCTCCCCGCCGTCGTCGCGCAGGGCGAAGCAGAAGCCCTTGCTTGAGCAGCGCAACCGCGCCGGCACCAGTTCGTCATTGCTGCGGCGTTGCAGGCCCTCGTCCAGCTGCTCGACCAGGCCCAGCCTGGCCAGGGCCTCAAGGCCGATGCGCAGTTGTTCTTTCTCGGCTTTCTGGCTCAGGCCCAGGGCTTTCTCGAGCCGGGCCAGGGACAGGGGTTCGCTGGCGGGAAGCTGGTCGAGCAGGTCGGCGACCGTGAACTTCATGGTGTTGGCAGGGTTGGAGGCGGGCCTGGGTGCTGACGCTGCCCATGGCGTGAATCGCACCACCACAGTGGGCTGCAGCCGGTGCTCGAAGCGATGCCCGCGCGCAGCTCTGACGTGTCGTGAAGCGACGGCTTAACCCTAGTCGTCAGCCGCCCCATCGGCTGCGGTCGGGGCCGAACCATCGCCCTGGCCCAGGCTCCTGATCACCAGCCGGCCGCCGATCAACAGAAATCCCAGCGAGGCCGCCAATTGCAGCAGATCGGTGGGGATCAGGCTCGACAGGGATCCGCCCGCGGCGGCCCCCACCAGGCTGGCCAACACCAGAGCGGAAGCACTGCCGGCAAACACGGCCCCGGGGCGGCTCGAGGTGCCGCTGATCGTCACGATCGCCAGCTGGGTCTTGTCACCCAGTTCGGCCAGAAACACCGTCGCAAAGCTGGAGGCCAACAGGCCCAGGTGCAGGGTCATGCGCCTCCGGAAAGTCCTGAACTGAACAAGGGCAGGGTCAGCATCGCCTGGCGGCCCAACCACAGACCCAGCACCACCATCAGGATGCCGGCCAGGCGCTCCAGCAGCTCGGGGGCCAGCAGGCGGGCGAGCCAGCGTCCAAGCACCACGCCGACCAGGCTGGAGCTGATCAGGGCCAGGGACGCTCCGACAAAGACCACCACCGGCTCACCGGACTGGGCCGACAGCAGCAGGGCTGCGAGCTGGGTCTTGTCGCCTAGCTCCGCCAGAAACACCGTGGTGGCGGTGGAAAGGAACACCGCTCCCCAGCCGGCCGCAGCCGCTTCGGAGCTGCGCTCGCCGATCGATGGCGGGACTTCGGGTGGGTGCTGTTCAGCCATCACCGCAACCGGATCGCCCGCAGAAACCGCCTCATCACCTTGCCACGGCCTCCGTACTCGCTGCGGATCTGCTGCTTGCAGCAGGCGATCGCCAGGGCATCGCCATCGGCCGATCCCAGCCGACCTGCCCCGAACAGTGTCACCAGGTTGGCCACCTGGCAGAAGTCAGGCCTGCTGTCGTAGACCCGGCACCGCCGAGATCCGGTGTCGAAGTGACGGCACCAGCCATCCGGACCGACCATGGCCATGTACTGCTCCTGCTGCGCGGGGCTGAGGGCGTCAATCGCGTCCTGCCGCAGAGCGGGGTCCAGCCGGCAGCACGCCCCGCAGCCGTCGATGCAGCGCCATTGGTTCGGTTGTGGCAACGGGCTTGCTCCTCGGCATCCACCTGCAGCATGACAAGCCGTCACAGGAGCAGGCGGCTGTTAGCACCAGGCGTGGGGTCAACTTCTAGGCTGGGCATCAAGTCAGGTGCAGTACCGGGTCTCCGACCTGGACGCCGAATCCTGAGCCCGCCCCTGATCTCGACCTGATCCCGATGGATTTCCACCTGATCGCCAACTTTGCGGCCCTGGCCCTGATCACCCTGGCCGGCCCTGCTGTGATCTTCATCCTTTTCTATCGCCGCGGCGCTCTCTGAGCCGTCCGTTTGGCTCAGGCGGCCAGTCCTAGGGCCAGGGCTGCATCATCGAGCAGCCTTTTGACGTAGGGGTGCTGGTTGTCGTCTTCAGGTGTGGCCTCGCCTGAATCGTCGGGGCCGGCCAAGGTTCGGCGCAGTTCTTCGCCGGCCGTGTTGCTGACCACCAGGTCGTTCCCGTCACGGCGGCACCAGTAGGTGCGGTTCTGGCGCTGCAGCAGCACCGGTTCACTGGCAGCACCGGCCGGGCGCAGACCGATCAGGTCCAGTTGCAGACGCTCACGATCCTGCCAGCGGCTGAGCACGACGCGATAGGCCACATCGACGTGCTCGGGCAGATCGGCATCCCCCTGCCAGCGCCACCCCATCGCCTGCACGCGGGCTTCGTCCTGGCCCAGCAGCAGCTGCAGATGGCCACCCCGCAGCAGGCGTTGTTCGAGCACACGGCAGCTTCGGCTCCAGAACACCGGCGCGCTGTTCCCGATGCCGAAGGGGGCCAGTTGCTGCAGTTGTTGCCAGAAGGGCCGGTCGATCCGCCCCAGGCGAAGCAGCGCCTCAGGTTCCACGGGCAGACCGCCACCCTGCTGGCTGCGCCAGAGGGCAGCTTGGGCATTGAGATCGGCATGCAAGGCGGCCAACCGATCGGCACGGACGCTGAACCCGCCCGCCGCCGGATGACCGCCAAACCGTTCGAGGTGTTGGCTGCAGGCCTGTAGGGCTCTGTCGACGGCAAACCCCCGCGGCGCCCGCACCGAGGCGCGCAAGCGGCCGTCGCCCTCGCCCGCCAGCAGGGCCACCGGTAGCCCGAAGCGCTCCACCAGCCGGGCGGCAACGATGCCGATCACGCCGTGGTGCCAGTGGTTCTGGGCCAGCAGCAGAAACGGACTGCGGTGCTCACCGTCGGCCTCGAGCAGGGCCAGGGCCTCGGCTTCGATCGCATCGCACAGATCCCGCCGGGTGCGGTTCAGGGTTTCGCAGTCCCGCGCCAGTTCGAGGGCGCGGCGGCTGTCGCTGGTGGTCAGCAGCTCGACCACCAAAGTGGGGTCGCCGAGGCGGCCCACGGCGTTGATGCGCGGAGCCAGCTGAAAGCCCACCGCTTCGGCATCGATCGGCTGTCCTTCGATGCCGGCCAGCTGTTGCAGCGCCCGCAAACCCGGCAGGCGGGTGGCCGTCAGCCGGGGCAGGCCGTCGCGCAACCAGCTGCGGTTCACCCCCTGCAGTGGGGCCATGTCGGCAATGGTGCCGATGCAGAACAGGTCGAGGGCGATGGACAGGCCCTGCCGGTCCTGCATCGCCCCGCACAGCGCTGCGGCCAGCACGTAGGCCAGTCCGACCCCGGCCAGGCCGCGATAGGGCGATTCGGCAGGGGTCACCGCTGGGTGCAGCAGGGCCAGATGGGGCGGCAGCACCTCGGGCAGGGTGTGGTGGTCGGTGAGGATCACCTCCACCTGCAGGGCTTCGGCGCGGGCCAGGGCCTCGGCGGCGCTGACGCCGTTGTCGACGGTGATCAGCAGCCGGATGCCCGCCGCAGCGAGACGTTCGACCATGCCGGCATTGAGTCCGTAGCCATCGTCCATGCGGCTGGGTATCGCCGCCGATGGCCGTGCCCCGAGCCGCTCGAGAACCCCTACCAGCAGAGCCGTGCTGGTCATGCCGTCGGCGTCGTAATCCCCGCAGATCGCCACCGCTTCGCCCTGCCGGCAAGCCAGCTGCAGCCGCGTCACCGCTGTCTGCAGATCGGCGAAGTGTTCTTCGGGCGGCGGTGGTGCGGGCGGTTGCAGCAGGGCCGCGATCGCGTCAGGGCTGGTCTGGCCGCGGCGCAGCAGTACGGCGACCAGTTCCCCATCCAGCCCGACTGTGCGGCCCAGGTCCCGCAGCGCCGCCGCGCTTTCAATCGGCAGACCGGCCGGCAGCTGCCAACGTTGCTCGGCGATGGGGGGCAGCAACCGCTTGCGACCAGAAGTCTCCATTGTGCGGGTTGCGTGCGGCGGGGCCAGGGCGGCCTGCGTGGCACCCTGGGGACCTGCGCTCCGGTGGCTCCGTGGCTCTGCGCGCCCTGTTGTGGGATGTGGACGGCACCCTTGCCGAAACCGAACGGGACGGTCATCGCGTTGCGTTCAACCGGGCCTTTGCCGGCGCTGACCTGCCGGTCTGCTGGGATCAGGACACCTACGCCCGCTGGCTGGGCATCAGCGGGGGGCATGAACGGATCCAGGCCCAGCTGGCCTTGCTTGAGGGCACTCCCCCTGAACCGCAGCGGGTGGCTGACCTGCAGACGGCCAAGCAGCACCACTACCAGCAGCTGCTCGCCGGCGGTGCACTGCAGTTGCGTCCGGGGGTGGCCGACCTGCTTCAGGAGGCCCATCGGGCCGGTGTGGTGCAGGCGATCGTCACCACCAGTGGTCGCCAGGCGGTGCAGGGTTTGGTGGACCATCTGCTCGGCCCGCTCAATCAGGCGTTTGCCTTCTGGGTGTGCGGTGAGGACGTCCGCCACAAGAAACCCGATCCCGAGGCCTACGGTCTGGCCTATGAACGCCTCAGCCGCGAAGGGCATGTCGGCGCCGCCGACGAGCTGCTGGTGATCGAGGACTCCGCCCACGGACTGTCAGCAGCACGGTCAGCTGGTCTGCCCTGCCTGTTGACCCTGAGCCACTACGGAGGCAGTGACCGTCAGCTGGACTGGGGCACCGCCAGGGCCGTGGTCAGCGAACTGGGTCCCGCTGCCCAGGTTCTGCAGGGTCCGCCTTGCCATCAGGGTCAGATCACGCTCTCTTATCTGCAGGCGTTGTTGCGTCCCGCGAGGCCATGACCCGCTTGCCCCTGCAGAGCACCCGCTACAACCGACTGCAGGAAAGCCTGGCCCAGGCCCTGGGGCTGGGGATTCCGGGCAGTTGGCGGGTGCGCAGTTTGCAGATGCTGGCCCTGATGGCTGGCTTCTATCTGGGGGCCAACCTCACCACCTATGTCAACGACCAAATCCCGGGCGGCCGACCGAGCGCCGTGCTGTTGATGGTGGTGGTGGTCGAACTGATGATTCGGCTGCGCAGCCGCCTGATCCGGGGCCGGCCCCCGCTGGGTTGGGTGCTGTGCGACAACCTGCGCATCGGGGCGGTCTATTCGGTGGTGCTCGAGGCCTTCAAGGTCGGCACATGAACGCCGACCTGGTGCCGGGGCTGGCCCCGCCGATGATCGATCACCTGCAGCAGCGCTGCAGCGAACAACCGGCCCGCCGGCCCGTGCTGGCGTTGCAGGCTCCGGTTGGAGCCGGTAAGAGCACCCTGGCCACCCAGTTGCAGGCTCTGGCGGCCTCGGTCGGCCTGCGGTTGGCGGTGGCCTCGATTGACGATGCTTACCACGGTTGGGCTGAGCGGCAGCGTTGCCTGGCCGGCAACCCGTTCGGGGTCAACCGGGTGCCCCCTGGCAGTCACGATCCAGGTCTTTTGGTGGCCGCGATCACCGCCTGGCGCGCGGGTGGGCCGCTGGTGTTGCCCCGCTTTGACAAGACCCTGCGACAGGGTCAGGGAGACCGCAGCGGTTGGCAACGTTGGCCCGATGCCGACGCCCTGTTACTCGAGGGCTGGTTGGTCGGCTATGAACCGGTGGGGCCGGCGGGGGTCAGCCGATGGCTGGCTGACCATCTCCATGACCTCAACCCGGCCGAGCAGGCCTGGCTTGCCCATTGGGACCGGGCTCTGACGCAGTACCAGCCGCTCTGGCAGTGCTGTGACAGCTTCTGGATGCTGCAACCGGAACACAGTTCCAGCGTGCTGCGCTGGCGCCTTCAGGCCGAAGCGCGGCAGCGGCGACGGGGTGGTCAGGTGCTGTCAACCACAGAGATTGGGGCCCTGGTGCGGGCCAGTCAGGCTTCCTTGCCTGCCGGCCTGTACTCACCAGCTCTGGAAGAGCGGGCCGTGGCCATCGCCCGGCTGGATGGCCGCAGGCGTTGCCGTCAATTGACCTGGAATCAGTCCTCGCTCTCGTCTTCGTTGATGGGGTAAACGAAGCCCTGAGCGCGTCCACTGAGCACCGCCTTGCCGATCGACAGGGCTTTCTGAGCAGCCACCGAGGCCTTGGCCTTCCAATGGGCATGGCGCTGATTGCGCTTGCCTTTGGATGTTTTCTTCTTGGGAACTGCCATCGCCCGACCTGTTGACCAAACGGCAATTGTCTTGTGCCAACTCGCCTTTCGTCAAATCGCTAAGCTCGACCTAAACCAGGAACCCTGTGGGCGCAAGCCTTCCGGCCGCGGCATCGGCTCCCGATCAGGCCAAAACCCAGACCCCGCCGCCACAACCGCTGTGGGGATCAAAGACGGCCAGCCCGTCCTACAGCCAGCTGCTGCGCGATCTGCGCGCCGGCAAGGTCAGCGAACTGGAGCTGTCGCCCCTGCGGCGTGAGGTTCAGGTCAGCTACCGCGACGGGAAGCGGGCCCAGGTCAGTGTGTTCAGCAATGACCAGCAGCTGCTGCAGACCGCCGAGCAGGCCAAGGTGCCGCTGAGCGTTCGCGATGACCGTCAGGACGGGGCTGTGGCCTCTCTGGTGGCCAACGGCCTGCTGGTTCTGCTGTTGCTGCTGGGGCTGGGGCTGCTGCTGCGCCGCTCGGCCCAGGTGGCCAACCGGGCCATGGGCTTTGGTCGCTCGCAGCCTCGGCTGCAGGAAGAACGGGCCACGCCGGTTCACTTTGAGGACGTGGCCGGCATCGCCGAGGCCAAGGAGGAGCTTCAGGAGGTGGTCACCTTCCTGAAGTCCCCCGAGCGCTACACAGCCGTTGGGGCCAAGATCCCCAAGGGTGTGCTGCTGGTCGGTCCCCCGGGCACCGGCAAAACCCTGCTGGCCCGGGCCATTGCCGGTGAAGCCGGCGTGCCGTTCTTTTCGATGGCGGCTTCCGAATTCGTCGAGCTGTTCGTCGGTGTCGGTGCCAGCAGGGTGCGGGATCTGTTCCGCAAAGCCAAGGCCAAGGCCCCTTGCATCATTTTTATTGACGAGATCGATGCGGTCGGCCGTCAGCGCGGTGCCGGCATCGGCGGTGGCAACGATGAGCGCGAGCAGACCCTCAACCAGCTGCTCACCGAGATGGATGGCTTCGAGGACAACGGCGGCGTGATCCTGCTGGCGGCCACCAACCGTCCCGATGTGCTCGATGCCGCGTTGATGCGACCCGGCCGGTTCGACCGGCGCATCACCGTCGACCTGCCGGACCGGCGGGGCCGCGAGGAGATTCTGGCGGTGCATGCCCGCAGCCGTCCCCTCGCCGGGACGGTCAACCTCAGTGACTGGGCCGCACGCACGCCGGGATTTTCCGGAGCCGACCTGGCCAACCTGCTGAACGAGGCCGCGATCCTGACCGCCCGGCGTCAGCAGCAGCAGATCGATGACGCCGCCCTAACCGATGCGCTCGAGCGGATCACCATGGGTCTTACCGCAGCGCCGTTGCAGGACAGTGCCAAGAAACGGTTGATCGCCTATCACGAGATCGGCCATGCCCTGGTCACCACCCTGATGCCGGCGGCCGACCAGCTCGACAAGGTCACCCTGCTGCCCCGGGCCGGCGGCGTCGGCGGATTTGCCCGCACCCTGCCCGATGAGGAGACCCTCGATTCGGGGCTCATCACCCGGGCCTTTCTCAAGGCCCGTTTGGTGGTGGCCCTGGCGGGTCGCGCTGCCGAGTTGGTGGTCTTCGGTCCCAGCGAGGTCACCCAGGGCGCCGCTGGCGATCTGGACCTGGTGGCGCGCATCTGTCGTGAGATGGTGACCCGCTACGGCTTCTCCAGCCTGGGTCCGGTGGCGCTCGAAGCCGATGGTGGCGAGGTGTTTCTGGGGCGGGATTGGCTCCGCCAGGACCCGCACTACTCCAAACAGACCGGCAACCGCATCGACGCCCAGGTGCGGCAGCTGGCCCAGAACGCCCTCGATCAGGCCGTGAGCCTGCTGCGGCCCCGCCGGGCGTTGCTGGATCTGCTGGTCGAACGGCTGATCGTGGAGGAAACGATCGAGGGCGATGCGTTCCGCGCCCTGGTCCAGCAGGTCGAGGCCCAGCATCAGCCCTTCCCTGTGACCTCCCCGTCGGCCTGATCGGCGGGCAGCCTGCTACCTGGCCTCCCAAGGTTGCCCAGCCCCAGCGTGCCCAGCCTCAGGTTGCAAAGCGGATGTCCAGGCTGCGCAGGTGGGTCTGCAGGCCAGCGTCCTGAATCGGAAGCAGATAGGCGGGCTTGCCGCTCTCGTTCACATGGGCGTGCCAGTGCCCCGGGGGGGTGATGAACGCGCCGCCCGGCTCCCACGCGATCCGCCTGGGGTTGCGGATCGTGCCGTCGGCATCAAGGTCGGTGCCCACCAGGGTGTGGCAGCCGGGCTGGCAATCGATGATCAGATCCAGGGCCACCGATTGATGGCGATGGGGTGCCTGGGTCTCGCCGGCGGGCACCATGCCGTACATCGCCCAGAGCACATGGGTGACGGTGCGGGTGGCAGGCAGATCGCTGTTGGCCAGCAGCAGGCTCAGACGGTTGCTGCGGGCACTGCTCGGATCGGCGGCCAGGGCCTCCAGCTCCCGTTGCAGCCAGCTGCCCGGGTAATGGGTGGCCTCAAAGCGCGGACGGGACGGCTCCACCCCCAGGTAGCGCAACAGGGGAGCGTCGTTCACCCAGTACAGAACACTGGTGCGCTCAGCCTGCAGCAGGGGATCCTCGCCGGCTGGCAATACGAACAGGTCGCCGCTCTGCCAGTCGATCGACGCGCTGCCGCGGCGGCAGCGTCCACTGCCGTACAGCACAAAGAACAGGGAACTGGTGGCTCTGGCGGCGGCCTTGACGCCCTCACCGGCGGCGATGCGTACAAAATGGGCCGCCAAACCGGGGCTGGTGGCGGGGCCTTCGGCACCCAGCTGGGCGCTCAGATCCAATGGGATCACCCCACTGGGACCGCGGGCATGCAGCTCCGGGCTCCACTGGTGGTAGGGGATCGGTTCGGTCAGTCCTGGGCGCACCGGGTTGGCCGCCTGGCGGTAATCAAACAGCAGGGCTTTGGTGGCTGCAGGTGCCTGCGTCATCCCGATACCTCGCTGCTGGAAGAGTCACCCTATTGAGCCGTTGCTCGCAGGTGCTGTCTGCAGCAAGGGCGACGGCCAGGGCGATGCCGTTGTCGTGGTCTGAACGCCGATCAACCGCCAGCGACGGCGGGCACGATCGATACTTCGTCGCCGTCGTTCAGGGCAGTGGCCTGGTTGTCGAGAAAGCGGATGTCCTCGCTGTTCACATAGACGTTGAGGAAGCGGCGCAGTTTGCCGTTCTCGTCGCACAGCCGCGACTTGAGTCCGGGATAACGGCCATCCAGGGCCTCAATCAGCCCGTCCACGCTTGTGGCCTCGAGCTCCACGCTGGCCTCGTCAGCGGTGAATTTCTGCAGAGGGGTGGGGATCAGGACCTGAACAGCCATGGCACAGATGGAAACGGAGGTGGACTGAGGCGCAGAAGGGGTTGGAGCTCGTGGGATGGGCCGGGAGGGGGCCGGGCCGGGCTTCAGCTTTGATGGGTGGCCTGGGCCTGTTGCCAGGCGGCCTTGAAACTGTCGAGCTGGGCTTCGATCAGGTAAGGCTCTCCGATGGACGACGCGACGGCTTCGGTCGTCTTCAGGCCGTTGCCGGTGATGTAGGCGACGGTGGTTTCCTCAGGGTTGATCTTGCCCTGTTCGATCAGCTTCTTGAGCACGGCGATGGTGGTGCCGCCGGCGGTCTCGGTGAACACCCCTTCGGTTTCGGCCAGCAGCTTGATGCCCTCAATGATTTCGGCATCGCTGACGGCTGCGATCGATCCGCCGGTGCGATTGGCGATGTCGATGGCATAGGGACCGTCAGCCGGATTGCCGATGGCAATTGATTTGGCGATCGTGTTGGGCTTGACCGGGGTGATGAAGTCGCGACCCTCGGCGAAGGCCTGGGCGATTGGGCTGCACCCCTCGGCCTGGGCACCGCTGAAGCGAACCGCTCTCTCGTCGACCAGTCCGACCTTGATGAATTCGTCGAAACCCTTGCGGATTTTGGTGAACAGGGAACCCGATGCCAGGGGCGCCACGATGTGGTCCGGAAGCTGCCAGCCGAGCTGCTCGATCACCTCGTAACCCAGGGTCTTGGATCCTTCTGAGTAATAGGGACGCAGATTGATGTTGACGAAACCCCAGCCATAGGTGTTGGCCACCTCAGAGCAGAGGCGGTTGACCTGGTCATAGTTCCCCTTCACCGCCATCAGGGTGGGGTTGTAGATGAGGGTGCCCAGGACCTTGCCCAGCTCCAGGTCGCTGGGAATGAACACGCAGCAATCCAGGCCGGCATGGGCGGCGATGGCGGCGGTCGAGTTGGCCAGGTTGCCGGTGGAGGCGCAGCTCACCGTGGTGAAGCCCAGCTCGCGGGCGCGGGTCAGGGCAACTGAAACAACCCGGTCTTTGAACGACAGGGTCGGCATGTTGACGCCGTCGTTCTTGATGTAGAGGTTCTTGAGACCGAGCCGTCTGGCTAGGTTGCCCGCCTTGAGCAGCGGCGTGAAACCCGTCCCCACGTCGATCGGGTCGCCTTCGATCGGCAGAAAATCGCGGTAGCGCCAGATCGAGGCCGGGCCGGCCTCGATCGTGCTGCGGCTGACGCGGGCTTTGATGGCCTCGTAGTCGTACACGACTTCGAGCGGACCAAAGCAGACGTCCTCGCAGACGTGGCGCGCGCCGGCTTCATAAGGGTGGCCGCATTCCTTGCAGCGCAAACCGGTGAAGGTGGGTCCCGCCAGGGGGGAGCGCGAGAGGGTGGCGGTCACGGCATCGCTCAGCGTTGGGGCGAGGCTAACAGCGGCGTTCGGGTCTGCGGTTAATAGCCGATTTCAGGGGTCGGGTATTTGTTCGCTGCTGACGGCGTGCTCCGGGCTTGCCGCCTGTGCCTGCATTCCTAGCCTCCGGGCATGTTCACGGGTGCTTGATGCAGCGCCGATCTCTGCCGCAGGCCTTGTGGCTGCTGTTGGGCTGTGGGGCCTTGCTGCTGGTCGCCCCGGTTCTGCTCAGCCGGCTCTGGGTGGAATGGGCCTGGTTTGGCCAGTTCGGTTGGCAGTCGGTGCTGGCGCGGCGTTGGCTGGTGCAGGTGCTGGGTGCCCTGCTGGGGCTTGCGGGCGGCCTGGGCCTTCAACGTTGGTTGCTGGACACCTGGCGTCTGCCCGTGGGCAGGGGCCAGGAGCTGCGGTTTCCCATGGCCGGTCCCCGCTACCTGGCGGCGCTGCTGTGCAGTGCCGGGCTGCAGGTGCTGCCGTTGCTGCTGATGCTCGAGCTGGCGCGGCGGCTGTGGCTCGATCCGTTTGATTCGCGCCGCCTTCATGGACTGGTGCTGCTCACTGGAGGTTCGTGGTCCGGCCTGCTGGCGGTGCTCGCCCTGGTTGTGCTGGCGCTGCTGTTGCGCCCGCGCAACGTGGCCCGCCTGCTGGGAGCCACCACCGCCTGCGCAGTCAGCGTGGCCCTGGGCAGGGCCTGGGGCATCTGGACCCTGGCTCTGCTGATCCCCGATCAGGGAATCCGTGACCCGATCCTGCAGGCGGATGTCAGCTTTGCCCTGGCGCGGTTCCCGGCGGTTGCGCTGGCCCTGACCGTGGTGATTGCTCTGTTGAGCGTCCACATCGGGGCAGCCCTGTGGGGTCTGTTGGCGCGCTCGCCCCAGCTGAGCGACGGCCGTTTTGCCGGTTTCAGTGAACCCCAGCTCCATCACCTGCGGCTGCCGATGGGTTTGCTGGGTCTGACCATTGCCGCTGCCTTCTGGCTGGGACGTCATCAGCTGATGCTGAGCGGTGAGGGTGCCGTGCCCGGAGCCGGGTGGGTGGATGTACACGTGGCATTGCCGCTGCGTTCACTCGCTGCCCTGCTGGCGTTGCTGACCGGCCTGGTGCTGCTGCTGCCGTTGCCGCGTCATGGCTGGCGCGCTGCGGCCTGGTTGAGCCTGGCCGGAGCCACCCTGCTGATGCCCCTGCTCGAGGCGGTCGCCAAGCCGGTGCTGCAGCTGCTGCTGGTCAATCCGCAGGAGCTGAAGCGTGAGCAGCCCTATTTGGCCCGTTCGATTCGTTACACCCGTCTGGCCTTTCAACTGGATCGCATCAGCAGCCGTGAGCTGAACCCGCAGCCGCGGTTGACCCGCGCCGATGTGCAGGCCAGTGCGGCCACCCTGCGCAACATCCGCCTGTGGGACAGCCAGCCGCTGCTGGCCACAAACCGCCAGCTGCAGCAATTGCGCGTTTTTTACCGGTTCTCGGAACCGGCCGTGGACCGATACAGCCTGGGCACGAATCAGGAGTACGGCCGGCAGCAGGTGATGATCACCGCCCGTGAAATGGACAGCTCGGCCCTGCCGCTAAGCGCGCGCACCTGGCTCAACCGCCATCTGGTGTTCACCCATGGCCAGGGTTTCACCGTCTCGCCGGTGAACACCAGCGGACCTGACGGCCTGCCCGATTACTTCATCAGCGATCTGGGCCGCAGCAGCCGCGTTGAGGGCAGCCTGCAACTGGGCATCAGCCGCGACGATGTGCTGCGGGGCATTCCCGTGGGCAAACCCAGCCTGTATTACGGCGCACTGCCGGCTCCCTATGCCCTGGCCCCGTCGGCGGTTCAGGAGTTCAACTACCCCGAGGGTGATCAGAATTTCTACAGCCGTTACACGGGGCGCAGCGGCATCCCCCTCGGCACGACCGCAGGACGCCTGGCGGCAGCCCTGTATCTGGGCGAGCCCCGGCTGCTGAGTCAAGGTGCCATCAGGCCCCAGACCCGTCTGCTGTTACGGCGGGACGTGCGCCAACTGTTGCGCCACCTGGTCCCCTTTGTGCGCTTTGAGGTGGATCCGTATCTGGTCTCGGTGGCCCTGCCGCCGGGCAACGGGGTGTTCAACGCCAGGGAGCGTCATCAGTACTGGATTGTCGATGGATTGACCACCAGTCGGACCTATCCCTACAGCGCTCCGGTCAGCGGTGAGCCTGACATTCGTTATCTGCGCGATTCCGTCAAGGCGGTGGTGGATGCCTACGACGGCAGGGTGGCTCTGTATGTCAGCGATCCGGACGATCCTCTGATCAGGGGGTGGCAGCGTCTGTTTCCCGAGCTGTTCAAGCCGCTGTCGGCCATGCCGCTGCCCCTGATGCAGCACTTGCGCTATCCCATCCGAAAGTTTGAGATTCAGACCAGACAGCTGCTGCGCTATCACGTCACCGACCCACGGGTGTTCTACAGCGGTGACGATTTCTGGCAGGTGCCCAAGGAGATCTATGGCAACCAACAGGTGCTGGTGAAGCCGTATCACATCAGTGCCCAGCTCTCCCCTGCCCTGCCGCCTGAGTTCCTGTTGCTACAGCCCCTGACCCCCCTGGCCAGGCCCAACCTGTCGGCCTGGTTGGCCGCCCGCAGCGATGCCCCCCATTACGGCCAGCTGGTGCTGCTGCGCTTTCCCAGTCAGACGCCGATCTACGGTCCGGAGCAGATCACGGCCCTGATCAACCAGGATCCGCGCATCAGCCAGCAGTTTGGACTGTGGAGCCAGTCCGGCTCTGAGGTGATCCAGGGCAACCTGCTGGTGGTGCCGATCGGCAAAGCCCTGTTGTACGTCGAGCCCGTTTATCTCCAGGCCCGTAACGGAGGATTGCCGACCCTGACCGCTGTGGTGGTCAGTGACGGCAGTCGCATCGTGATGCAACCCACCCTTGCCGCCGGGATCGAAGCCTTGCTCGATCCCAGCCGCTCACAAGACATGAGCCGCGACTGAATCCGCCCCGAGCAGCAGGACCCAGCCCCATCAAAAAAGGGGCCCTTGTGGGGCCCCTCGGTTCTGCTGAAAGCCTGGGCCTGAATCAGGCGGCCACAGCGGTCTTGGGATCCAGAGCACCTTTGGCGTACAGACCGGCGTAGTAATTGATGTCGCGCTGCTTGATCTTGCTGGCGTTGCCGGCACACCAGAACTGCTGGTAACGATCGAGGCAGACCTGCTTCATGTAGGCGCGGGCCGGCTTGTTGAAGTGGCGGGGGTCGAAGTTGGCGGGGTCCTTGGCGGCGGCTTCACGCACAGCAGCGGTGAAGGCCAGGCGGTTGTCGGTGTCGATGTTGACCTTGCGCACGCCGTTGCGGATGCCTTCCTGGATTTCTTCGACCGGCACGCCGTAGGTCTCGGGGATGGCGCCGCCGAACTTGTTGATCATGTCGAGCCACTCCTGGGGCACCGAGGAGGAGCCGTGCATCACCAGGTGGGTGTTGGGGATGGCCCTGTGGATTTCGGCGATCCGGCTGATCGCCAGCACTTCACCGGTGGGCTTGCGGGTGAACTTGTAGGCGCCGTGGCTGGTGCCGATGGCGATCGCCAGGGCATCGACTTTGGTCTTGGCCACGAAGTCGGCCGCCTCGGCGGGATCGGTCAGCAGTTGGCTGTGGTCCAGCTTGCCTTCGAAGCCATGGCCGTCCTCGGCTTCGCCCATGCCGGTTTCGAGCGAGCCCAGGCAGCCCAGTTCGCCCTCAACGCTCACGCCGATGGCGTGGGCCACGTCCACCACTTCCTTGGTGACGGCCACGTTGTACTCGTAGCTGGCAGGAGTCTTGGCGTCGTCCATCAGCGAGCCATCCATCATCACCGAGGTGAAGCCGTTGGCGGCAGCACCGAAGCAGGTGGCGGGGCTGTTGCCGTGGTCCTGGTGCATCACCACCGGGATGTCGGGATAGGTCTCGACAGCGGCCAGGATCAGGTGGCGCAGGAAGTTCTCGCCGGCGTACTGGCGGGCCCCCCGGGAGGCCTGCAGGATCACCGGGGAGTCGGTCTCATAGGCCGCCTCCATGATCGACTGCACCTGCTCCAGGTTGTTCACGTTGAACGCAGGAATGCCGTAGCCATTCTCGGCGGCATGGTCCAGCAGCAGGCGAAGCGGAACGAGCGCCATGGGGAATCCTCGTGAAGGGGCGAAGGGGGTGCAGACGGGCAGGCGGGCTTGAAACCCGGTCTGCGGGCGAGTTTACGGGATGCCCACCACAGCACCCGCGCCGGCTGGCCGCAGATCCCCAGCAAAAAGCCCCCGACCGGAACTCCGGTCGGGGGCCTGGCAAAGCCCGGATGCGGGCCTTGAAATCAGTCGATCAGCTGCTGCCGGCGCAGCGACTGAACGGAGTATCCGTTCTGTTTGGCGGCGCGGCGGGCCTCTGCGGCCTGACGGGCCAGCTGCCTGGCTGTGGTGATGGACATGGTGGTGCCTCCAGAAATGATCCGGCGCAGGCCGGGTGGATGGCGCGTTGCTTCGGGGGCGTCCCTACTTCCACCGCCGGGCGTGAAATCCCGGGGCCAACGTTCCTGAACTGTAGTGATTGCTACGGGGTCAAGGTGTTCGTTGTGATACCTGCGGCGGTCGTCTGTTGTACGGATTGCCGGGCCTGGTCGCAGCAGCGCTGGCTGCTCAGGGCTTCGAGCAGGCCGGGAACCATCGGCCTGCCCTCTCGAATCGCCTGGGCCCACCAACCGTGCAGGCGTTCGACCGGGGCGATGCGACCGTCACCCCAGGTGCGCCTGAACGCCAGCTGGGGGTCGGGTGCGACAGGGCGCAGGGCTTCGCCGTTGCGGGCCATCCACAGGCCGAACCCGTGCACGTAATCGCTCTGGTTGTCCGAGCCGAGCACCAGGGTGGCGTCGCTGCCGTACAGCTCGAGCCAGAAGCCACGGCCGGCCCGGGTGACGCTGGCCAGGTTCATCTGGGCTGGCACGGGCCGGCTGGCAGGCCCCTGCAGTTGCAGCTGTACCAGGGCGATGTCCTCGGCATCGACCGGGCTCATCGATCCGCTGCCTGGGTTGGGCCTGCTGGTGATCGCTGTGCTCAGCCGGGCCGATAGATCGGCGGTGGGGCCGATGAACCAATGCAGCAGATCAAACGCGTGGGTGCCCAGGGCCCCCAGCACCCCACCGCCCTCGGCGGCACTGGAGTACCAGCTCCAGGGGCGTGACGCGTCGGCACGGCTGGCCATCAGCCAGTCGAGCTTCACCAGCCACGGATCCCCCAAGGCGCCCTGTTGCAGCAAGGCGGCCAGCTGCTGAAACAGCGGGACGGCCCTGTACTCGAAGTCCACGGCAACCGTCAGGCCCCTGCCCAGGGCCAACCGCTGCAGGTCCTCAACCTGCCGGGCGTCGAGGCCCACCGGTTTTTCGAGCATCAGTTGCTTGCCGGCCTCGAGGGCGGCCGCTGCCAGGCCGTACCGGGGCCCCGGCGGAGTGGCGATCACGATGGCGTCGATGCCGGGGTCGTCCAGCAGTGCCTCGAACGCGGTCTCACCCCTGAGGCCATGGCTGCGGCAGGCGGTCTCAAGCCGTTCGGCTCGGGGATGCCACAGGGCCACCGGTTCCCAGTCGGGCGAGGCGCGTAGAGCCTCGAGGTGGACCTTCTCGCCAAAGCCGAGGCCGGCCACGGCCACGCGCAGAGGGGCTGTTGTCATGTCAGGGACTGCAGGCCGGCGGCCAGACAGCTTTCATCGATCACCGAAGCGATCAGGCCATCGCCACTGACGGGCTGCCATTGGGCTCCCCAGCGGGGTAGGCCATTGACGGCCGTATCGCGGTAAAGCCGCTGACCGCAGTCGATCTCCATCACGTACAGCTCGCCCTGGTCGCTGTCAGCGGGTTGAAAGCGGCTGAGCACGCTCAGCATGCCGTTGCGGTTGACCCGCAGGCTGCCGTCATCCCACCACTGGCGCCCGTCAGCCGTGGCCTGGACTTCATGCCAGTCGACCGGTCCGGCCCAGGCGGCTGGCAAGGGCAGGGACAGCACCAGCAGCAGGCCAGCCAGCACCAGGACAAGGCGGTTCATGCGTGCTGCACCTGGGGGCAACCATGCAGCTGAAGCAGTCCGGCCAGGGTCTGCCGCAGCTTGGTTCTGGCCACGATCAGATCGACGAAGCCGTGGTCCCTCAGGTATTCGGCGGTCTGGAAGCCTTCGGGAAGTTTTTCGCGCAGGGTCTGCTCGATCACACGCCTGCCGGCGAAGCCGATCAGGGCCTTGGGCTCGGCCAGGATGAGATCGCCCAACATGGCAAAGCTGGCCGTGACGCCCCCGGTGGTGGGGTGAGTCAGCAGGGGCAGGTAGAGCAGCCGCGCCTCACGATGGCGTTGCAGGGCCCCTGAGATCTTGGCCATCTGCATCAGGCTGAGCATCCCTTCCTGCATGCGGGCGCCCCCGGAGGCACAAACGATCAGAACCGGCAGGCGGCGTTCGGTGGCGATCTCGATCATGCGCGTGAGCTTTTCGCCCACCACCGATCCCATCGAGCCGCCCATGAAGCGGAAATCCATCACCCCCAGCGCCAGAGGGTGGCCCTCGACGCAGCAGAGGCCCGTGATCACCGCGTCCTTGAGGCCGGTGCTGCGCTGGGTGTCCCGGATCCGGTCCGCATAACTCCGCCGGTCCTTAAAGGCCAGTGGATCGGTCGGGCTCAGATCGTCGTCGAGGGGGGCAAAGCTTCCGGGATCGGCAATCTGGGCGATCCGCTCGTCGCTGAAGATCCGGTGGTGGTAGCCGCAGCCCTTGCAGACGCTGGCATTGGCCAACAAATCCTTGCGGTAGGTGACCAGACCGCATTCAGGGCATTTGCTCCACAGACCATCCCCCTCGTCCAGCTCCTGGGTGTTGCGGACGGCCGGGACCGTTTTGCGGCGATCGGCAAACCAGTCGAACAGCGACATCGCTCGTCAGGGCAGCCCGGCAGGCGTCAGACCTGACCGGGAAGGCATTCCATTAAAGGACCCGTGCACCAAGGGCCCGGTGCAGCAGGTCCAGCCAGACCTGGTTGCCCAGCAACCAGACCCCGGCTCCACCGAGGGCCAGATACGGTCCAAAGGCAAATGGGTCCCGGGGACCGAGGCGCCCGCTGAGTCGACCGACGCCACCGGCCACAGCCCCCGACACCACCGCCAGCAGCACCGCCAGTCCCAGTCCGCCCAACCCCAGCCAGGCCCCCAGCAGGGCCGCGAGCTTGGCATCGCCCAGGCCTAGGGCCGGCTGGCCCAGCAGCCGTTCGCCCAGGGCGCTGACGGCCTCGGATCCCAGCAGCCCCACCCCCGCAGCCAGCAGGTGCTGGAAGAGCAGGGCGCGACCGCTGGGATCACCCTGGGCAAAGCCGATCAGGGCGGTGCAGGCCAGGCCGAGGACCACCCCCCAACGGCACAGCGGCTCGGGCAGCCAGAGGTGATCAAGGTCGATCAGCACCAGTGGAATCAACCAGCTCAGCAGCAGCCAGCCCGCCAGCCGCAGGGCCATGGCATCGGCCGCTGGGCCCATGGCTGTTGGTGTGGCCCACACAGCCGCCACCCACAGGCCCGCCGTGAGCAGTTCCACCAGCGGATAGCGGGCTGCGATCGGCGTCCGGCAGCGGCGACAGCGGCCACCCAGCAGCAGCCAGCCGATCACAGGACTGTTGTCGTACCAGGCCAACACCCCACCGCAGCGGGTGCAATGGCTGGGGGGCAGCACCACCGACTCCTGCCGGGGCAGCCGCCAGGCGACCACGTTGAGAAAACTGCCGACACAGGCCCCCACCAGGGCCGCCGCCAGGCTCAGGACAGCGGTGTTGTCCATGGCGCCTGGGTCTCGGGACTGGTGCGGCTCCGCGGCATGCGGCCGGAGGCCTGCAGTCCACGCCCCTGCAACCATTCGCTGGGGATGAACTGCTCGTCAGGCAAGAGGGTCGGCCAGCCGAAGACCACCCGACCGCTCTGGCCCTGCAACTGCAGGACCACGCCCCGCGGTGGTGGTGTGGGAGAACCGCCGCCATGCAGATACCGCCAGTACACAAGCCGTGCCTGGCGGATCAGGTGGGCGCTGTTGATCCTGTCCAGGGATAGATCGAAGCGCTGGCGTGATCGGCGCGGATCCTGGGCCGCACTGATCACGAACGACGGTGTGGACGGAGAGCGGGAGGCGCTGGTGATGACAGTCCTCCCGCACGGGCTTCGCCTAGATTAGTCCTGGCCAGCTTGATGCGGCTTCGAGGACGCCCTGTCAGCTGAGCTTTTTCTTCTCTTCGATCATGCGGTGAATGATCGGAGTGAGGATCAGCTCCATGGCGAAGCCCATCTTGCCGCCGTTGACCACGATCGACGTGGGGCTCGACATGAAGGAGTCGTGGATCATGTCGAGCAGGTAGGTGAAGTCGATGCCCCACTTCTCGCGGGCTCCCTTGCGGAAGTGGACGATCACGAACGATTCATCCGGGGTCGGGATGTTCCGGATCATGAACGGGTTGGAGGTGTCCACGGTCGGCACCCGCTGAAAGTTGATGTCGGTGCGGCTGAACTGGGGGCAGATGTGGTTGATGTAGTCGGGCATCCGCCGCAGGATCGTGTCGACGGTGGCTTCGGCTGAGTAGCCCCGCTCCGCATTGTCCCGGGCGATCTTCTGGATCCATTCCAGGTTGACGATCGGCACCACGCCGACCAGCAGGTCGGCCAGTGAGGCCACGTCGTAGCCGTCACCGCTGACACCGCCGTGCAGGCCTTCGTAGAAGAGCAGGTCGGTGCCGGCAGGGATCGGTTCCCAGGGGGTGAACTGGCCGGGCTCGAGGTTGGTGCCCAGGCGGCCGTTGTGCTCGGCGGCTTCTTCGACCGAGTGCAGGTAGTAGCGCTTCTGGCCGCTGCCGGTTTCGCCGTAGCTCTTGAACAGCTCGCCGAGCTTGTCGAACAGGTTGGCTTCTGGGCCGAAGTGGGAGAAGTTCTCGCCCTTGGCCAGGGCTGCGGCCATGGCCTCCTTCATGGAGGGCCGCTCATAGCGGTGGTAGCTGTCGCCCTCGACCACGGCCGGGGTGATGCCTTCGCGCTTAAAAATGTGCTCGAAGGCCCGCTTGACGGTGCTGGTCCCTGCGCCAGAGGAACCGGTGACGGAGACGACCGGGTGACGCTTCGACATGCGCGGGGAGCAATGAACTGGGGCTGAGTTTGGCAGGTCGCCGGTCGTACCCCCTGCTCGCTTCAGCTTTCGAGAGCTGCCTGCAGCTGGTCGCCCATGGCTCGGCAGCCCAGCTGGGTGCAGCCGGCCTGCATCAGATCGCCGGTGCGGTAGCCGGCCGCCAGCACCTGATCGACCGCCCGCTCGAGCGCGGCGGCGGCGGCCTCCTGCTTCAGACCGATGCGCAGCAGCATGGCGGCGCTCAGCACCATCGCCATCGGGTTGGCCTTGTCCTGGCCGGCAATGTCGGGAGCCGAACCGTGAATCGGCTCAAACAGACCCGGGCCGTCTTCGCCCAGCGACGCCGACGGCAACATGCCGATTGAGCCAGTCAGCATGGCGGCCTCATCGCTGAGGATGTCGCCGAACAGGTTGCTGGTCAGCAGCACGTCGAACTGCTTCGGAGCCCGCACCAGTTGCATGGCGGCGTTGTCGACGTACATGTGGCTGAGGGCCACATCGCCGTAGGCCTCGGCATGGATCGCCTCGACCCGCTCGCGCCACAGCTGGCTCACGTCGAGCACGTTGGCCTTGTCGACCGAGCAGAGCTGGCCGCGGCGTTGACGGGCCAGGTCGAAGCCAACCCGGGCGATGCGATCGACCTCAAAATCGCTGTAGGCCATGGTGTTGAAGCCCCGTTCGCCCGCCTCGGTTCTGATGCGGCCCTTCGGGGTGCCGAAGTACACGCCGCCGGTGAGCTCGCGCACCACCATCAGATCGACGCCCTCGATCACCTCGGGTTTGAGGCTGCTGGCTGCCGTCAGGGCGGGCACGATCTTGACCGGGCGCAGGTTGGCGAACAGCCCCAGGCCGGCGCGCAGGCCCAGCAGACCCGTTTCGGGCCGCTGCTCGCGCGGCAGGGTGTCGTACTGGGGCGAACCGATTGCGGCCAGCAGCACCGCTTCGCTGGCGCGGCAGGCTTCGAGGGTGCTGGCCGGCAGCGGTTCACCGGTGAGCTCGATCGCAGCCCCGCCCATGGGCTGTTCGTCGTAGCTGAGTGAAAACCCATGGCTGCGGCTCACCGCATCGAGCAGCTGGCGCGCCACAGCGGTGATTTCGGGGCCGATGCCGTCGCCAGCGAGCAGGGTGATCCGGTGGCTGGTGGTCATGGTCGGGCCCGACGCGGCTGCAGGGCGCGAGGCTACGGCGCGGGAGGGCTGGTGTTGATGGCTGCCGTGTCGAGACGTTGGATCGACACGGTTTCGGCAGTGGAGGCGGGCTCCGTGGGAGTGGTGGCCGGCTCCCTGCCCTCGCGGGGAAGCCCACGGGCAGGTTCGGGCCTAGGGGTGGCTGGCTTTGTCAAGCTGGCGCACCGCCTTGGCGAGCTCTGGCAGCTTGTTGAAGACTGCTGAACAACGCAGCCACAGCCGGTTGGGGATCGCCGGGTAGCCGCTCACCACCTCGCCGGCGGCCACCTCGCCGTGGATACCCGACTTGGATGAGGCGATCGAGCGGTCGCCCATCACCGCCTTGTTGGCCAGGCCCACCTGGCCCGCCAGGATCACGCCGTTGCCCAGGCGGGCGCCGCCGGCGATGCCCACCTGGGCCGCCAGGGCGCAGCCCCTGCCGGTGGTGACGCCGTGGCCGATGTGGACCAGGTTGTCGATCTTGGTGCCGGCACCGATGCGGGTTTCGCCCACCGAGGGCCGATCGATCGTGCTGCCGCAGCCCACCTCGACCTCGTCCTCGAGGACCACCTGGCCCGTCTGGGGCATCTTGCGCCAACCGCTGGCGGTCGGCACGAAGCCGAAGCCCTCGCTGCCGATCACCGCGTTCGAATGGACCACACAGCCTTTGCCCAGCCGTGAGCCCGGATGCAGGACAGCGCCGCTGTGGATTTCGCAGCCTTCGCCCAGAACCACATCGTCGTAGAGGGTCGCGTTGGCGTGGATCGTGCAGTGCTCCGCCACCTGCACGTCGGCTCCGATCACCACATGGGCGCCGATGTGGGCCGATGCGGCCAGCACGGCACTCGGGTCGACCACCGCACTGGCATGGATGCCGGCCGCTTTGGGCGCACGCGGGTACAGGGCGTCGAGCGCCTCGGCAAATCCCAGCCGCGGATCGGCCAGGGCGACCCAGGCCAGTCCCCTGGCGCTGGCCTGCTGCTGCAGGATCAGGGCCTCCTCGCCCTTGGCGGGGATCAGCACGGCGCTGGCGCCGCTGGCCGCCAGGGCGGCCGCCAGGGCATTGCCGGGTTCCAGAAAGCTCAGCTGTCCGGCCGAAGCCTGATCCAGGGCGTGGGCACCCTGGATCTCAGGATCGTCGGCCAGGTGTCTGGGGGTGGTCTCAGTCACTCCGCTGAGGCGGCTGAGCAGTGTGCTGAAACGCATGCCCCAGTGTTGTTTTGGGCGATCGTAGGGCGCCCTTAGGGCGGCGCCAGCACCAGTTCATCGCGGTGGACGACCGCGACCCCGCTCTGCCCGAGCAACGGCAGCAATTCGTCGCTGCCCAGCCGGCTGATGCCCTGCCCCAGTTCGCGGCCATCACTGGCCAGCAGCCGTACGGCGTCGTGGCGGGCGAACTGGCCTTCGACGGCGCTGATGCCGACCGCCAGCAGCGAGGCACCTCGCAGCCTCAGGGCCTGCTCGGCGCCGGTGTCGATGCGCAGGCTGCCGCGGGGTACCAGGGCATGGGCGAGCCAGCCCTTGCGGCCCGGCAGGGGGGTGGCCGCCGGTTGAAACACCGTGCCCGGCAATGCGCTCCCGTCGCCCGGGGGGGCCAGCAGCGTCTCGAGCACCGCCGGGTCGCGACCGTCCGCGAGGCGCACGCGGATGCCGCTGGCGGTGGCGATCCGGGCCGCCGCCAGCTTGGTGGTCATGCCGCCGGTGCCCCACTGGCCGCCGCCGCTGGCACCCCCCGCCAGGCGATTGAGTTCGGCCAGGTCGCGCACCTCGGCGATCGGTCGGGCCGCGGGGTCTTGGCGCGGATCACCGGAATAGAGGCGATCCACATCGGTCAGCAGGATCAGTTCATCGGCCGCCACGGCCACCGCCACCAGGGCCGACAGGGTGTCGTTGTCGCCGAAGCGCAGTTCGTCGGTGGCCAGGGTGTCGTTTTCATTGATCACCGGCACCACACCCCAGTCGAGCAGCTGCTCGAGGGTGTTGCAGGCGTTCTGGTAGCGGCGCCTCGAGGCCAGATCGCCCCGGGTCAGCAGCACCTGGGCAACGCTGAGGCCCCGCAGGCCGAAGGCGTCCTGGTAGAGGGCCATCAGCTGCCCCTGTCCGATCGCTGCAGCAGCCTGAACCGCCTCCATCGCGGTGGGGCGCCGTTCGAGCCCCAGGGCCTGGCAGCCCAGGCCAACCGCGCCGCTGGTCACCAGGGCTAGACGCTCACCACGGCGCTGGGCGCGGGCCATGGTGGCGGCCAGGTCCGTGATAACGGCAGCGGTGGCGCGCTCGGCCGTCCCCCGCAGCAGG
This sequence comes from Cyanobium sp. C1_MAG_00004, assembly GCA_027486935.1. Taxonomy (GTDB): domain Bacteria; phylum Cyanobacteriota; class Cyanobacteriia; order PCC-6307; family Cyanobiaceae; genus RGUW01. Next base: position 26,524 of record JAIXOF010000080.1, read on the forward strand.
CTGGTGCCCACCTTGACGACCCGCCGCATCGGGGTGCCTTCCATCACGGTCAACCCAGGGCCGTGCCCACCCAGCGGGCCAGGCGCAGTTCGAGCCGTTGCATGTGGTCTTGGCGGCAGGGCCGTCCGTCGGGGTCGATCGGCCGCACCAGCACGGTGAACAGGCCCAGACGGTTGCCGGCGATCACATCGGTGAACAGCCGATCCCCGACCAGTGCCACCTGGTGGTGGGGCAGGTTCAGCTGCTGCAGCACCCGCCGCAGGGCACTGCGCCGGGGTTTGCCGGCGGCGGTGGTGAAGGGCAGATCCAGATCCCTGGCCACGGCGCCGATGCGCTGGCGCGAGGGATTGTTGCTCAGCAGATGGATCGGCAGCTCGGCGCGGGCGGCCAATAGCCAGCGCCGCGCGGGTTCCGGCAGCTCAGAGCGGCGTCTGGGCAGCAGGGTGCGATCCACATCGAGCACCAATGCCCGGATCGGGCGGTCGAGCAGCTGCTGCAACGGCAGTTCGGCCAGGGTGCTGTCCAGCAGCCAGTCCGGGCGCAGCAGCTGCCTGACCATCAGAGGCTGCCCTCGCGCTCATCCAGTTCGGCCTCGATTCGGGGTTGGACCCGTTCGAACTCCTCACCTTCGACCAGAACAGCATCGCCACCGTCCATGCGGGCCACCACAAAGAAGGGGTCGAGGGGGATGTACAGCCCGTAATCCTGATCATCGACCAGGAAGCTGACCAGCAGTTCGTAGGTCTCGGTGTCGTCGTCGGCTTCGTCGTCCTCGTCGAGCTCTTCGGGCTCCGGTTCGTCGAGCTCGCCGCTGACGGTCAGGGTCACGGCGGAACGCACCAGGGTCAGGTCGTGCTCCTGCAGAACCACATCGGCCACCGACAGGATCGGCTCACTGGCTTCGATGGTGTCGATCGGTTCCGGGTCGGCCTCGTCGTCGAGACGGAACAGGCAGACCGGGGTGTCCACGGGGGTCAACAACGCGTAGTCGTGGCCATCGAGGGGGATCAGTTGCTCGAGAAAGCAGAGCAGCTGCCGGCCATGCCGGTCACGCACCAGCACCGTCGGCACATCGGGTGAACTGTCGCCTGGGCCGGCCTTGACGCCGTCTGGTGAGCTCATGGCATTGCGTTGATCTTCCATCAGGATGATGCAGCGTCCGGCCCCTGGCCAGCGTTGATGGTCTGCCTCTGCACCGGCTGGGGATCGGGACCTTCCTGAAGCCATTGCTCGAGCAGCAGCGCCGCAGCGGCGCTGTCGAGGGCGCCGCTGCGATCGCCGTGCAGACCGTGGCGTTCGGCCGCCGCCCAAGAGCTGGTGTGTTCGTTGACCCAGGCCAGCGGCAGCTCCAGGGCCCTGGCCAGGCGCTCGCCGTAGCGGCGGCAATGCAGGGCCTGTTCGGTCGGCAGGCCTTGCCGATCCAGGGGGAGGCCGATCACCAGAGCTTGCACGCCGCGCGCTGCGATCAGGGGTCTCAGCTGGGCCAGATCGGTTTCAAACCGGCTGCGATGCAGTGCTGGTAGGGGGGTCACGCAGATCCCCATTGGATCGCAGCCGGCCAGGCCGATGCGCCGTCGCCCCACATCGACCGCCAGGGCCGAGCGGGGTTGGGGCGCCCGACCGGCGGCCCCCATCTCAGCGGCGCACCAGCGGCGTCGGCACCGGGCGACGGCGGGGCTGCAGCTGGGCAAGGACCGCCTCGATGCCCCGCGATGTCTGGTTGCGGGCATTGGGCAACGGCTGGCGTCGCCAGATGCTGCGGGCCATCAGCACCCGTTCGGAGCGGGGTTGGGCCTGCAGGGCGAGCAACCAGCGCTGCCGGTCGGTGTCATCGGGGTCACAGCGCAGCCAGAGCGGCTGTTCGGATCCGAGCGACTGAACCATCTTGTGCAGCAGCAGGGCGCACCAGGGGCCATAGAGGTGGTGCCAACCCGGATCCACGCTCAGTTCAAGATCGTGCCCGCCGCCGGGATGATCTCCCAGCCAGCGCAGGCCAGCAACTGCGATGCCGCGACTGGTGTCGAGCAGCAACCAACCCTGGCCCTGGCTCTGGTCCAGCAGGTCCTCGACCCGGCGATCGAGCACCTGGCGCAGCTGGGCCGGACAGACCGTCTGCTCCAGGTGCCAGAGCTGTCCAGCCGTGCGGCGGTTCAGGGGCCTCAGTTGCAGTTCGCTGCTGGGGGCTTCGGGTTGGGCCGGCGCCGGGCCGGGCGCCTGCCAGCACCACAGTTGGTCCTGGCGCAACGGTTGGAAACCGAGCTGCCGCAGCACCGCCAGACGGACCCGGTCGTCGCAGGCAGCTGCCGCCACCCAACTGCTGGCGTTGACGCGGGCCAGGGCGGTTTTGAGCAGATCGCAGCTGAGCTGTTGACGCACATCGGCCCGCGTGGTGCGCAGGTGCTGGACCTGCCAGCAGCTGCCGCTGCGGTTCAGCGGCCGGCTCAGCACCAGGCCCAGGGCCGTCTGGCTGTGTTCGGCAAAGGCCACCAGCACCTGGGGCGGCAGCCTGCGTTCGCCCCCCAGCCAGCCCAGCATCCGTGCCGGCATCCCCAGCAGGGCAGCCCGCTGCAACTGGGCCTGCAGCGGTAGAAACGCCGGATCCCCCAGCAGGGGCAGATGCCACCCGGCCAGCGGCTCAATGCGCCAGTGCGGTCGGTTCGGTGCGTGCAACCTCAGGCCCGGCAACCCAGTCCACTGTATTGGGGCCGGGGTGAGGCCGGCCTTCAGGCCGGTCTCACCAGCACCAGCGGGGTGCGTTCGTCGGCATTGCCGGCAGGGTTGGGACGCAGCGCCCGTTGCAACAGCCGTTGATCACAACCCTGGCTGGCTGCAAGCACCTTGACGCGGCCGAGGTCGTTGACATCGACCACGGCGACCCCGATCCCCAGGGCGGCAGCTGCCTGGTCACAGAAGAGCTGAGGCTGGAGGGGACCCAGAACGATCGTCTGGTCATAGGGGGGTGTGGTGCCGGTGACGTCATCGATCAGACGGGCCTGGTCACCAGCCAGCCGGTAGAACCACCCCTTAAGCCCCACGGCCTTGAGCAGGGTGCCCACCAGCCAGGCGTTGAGGACCCGGGCCGGCCCTTCAAGATCGATCAGGCTTTGCAGGCCGCAGGCTGTCGCCAGCGAGCTGGTGGGGTGAAAGACCCGACAAAGCAACCGCGCCAGGGCTGAGGGCTGCACGGTGGCCGGGTGGTGATAGCGGCCCTGCATCACCGCCAGGGGTGTTTCACCGATGGTCAGCACATCACCCCGTTGCAGGTGCTGGCCGCCATAGGTCTTCAACACCTCCAGGGGGTTGTCAAGAACACCCAGCAGATGGGTTTTCAACGGCAGCACCCTGCAGCTGTCGCCGGCGCGCCAGTCCGCTTGGCCGTTGTCCACGGCCGTTGGCTCGACCAGGGGGATCAGGACGCCGTCGCGCCGCCACAGACGGCCAAAGGGGCCGTAGTTGACCCAGTTGATGTCCAGCCACAGGGTGTCGAGCAGCGTTCGGGGGTCCCGCTCACCGGTCTCGACCGTCACCTGGATCCGGGCCTGGGTGCTCTTGAGCCCTTTGACGATGTAGGCCGCCCAGTACCCGTCGGCACGGGCTTCGGCATCGGGATGGACGGCGGTGATGCGGCTGCGCACGGTCACCCCATCCAGGTCGGCCTGGCCCAGCAGGGTGGTGTCGATCGCCAGCTCGGGAACGAACACCTCCATGCGGCGATGGGGATTGGAGATCGTGATCGTGCCCTCGACCTGTAGACCCTGGGGTTGTGGATTGACGGCAAAGGGACCGGGCACCAGCTGCAGTGGCGACGCGGGCCTCAGGCGATGGCGCAGTTCCAGGATCAGCAGGGTCAGTCCATAGACCAGCAGGGAGACCGGGACGATCAGCCAGGGAGATGACAGGGGCACGGCGGGAATGGCGTCAGGCAGGCGCGTTCAGCCGGAGCGTAGTGGGCACTGTGGCGTTAACTTCCGCCCAAACCGACCGGAATCGGATGCGCAAGACGTATGTGCTGGACACCAACGTGCTCTTGCATGATCCGGACGCCCTGACCCGATTCGAAGACAACCTCGTCGTGATCCCGATTGAGGTGGTGGCAGAAATCGATCGGTTCAAACGCGATCCTTCCGAAAAGGGTCGCAATGCCCGTGCCGTGTCCAGGCTGCTCGACGAGCTCAGGACCAAGGGCAATCTGGCCGATGGCGTTCCACTCGACGACCGCCACGGTGGTCAGCTGCGGGTCGTGTTCTGTCGCGCTGAAACCCTCGCCCAGCTGCCACCTGAACTGCGGGCCGGCAACGGGGATCACAACATCCTCGCTGTGGCCCTCGAGCAGCGTCTGCAGGATGTGATGGGCAACCAGCCGCCGGTGGTGCTGGTCACGAAGGACACCAATCTGCGCATCAAGGCTGATGCGGTCGGATTGATCGCCCAGGACTACACCACCGACAAGGTGGCCATCGCCGATCTGTACCGGGGCTTCCGCGAGTTGTGGGTGTCCGCCGAACTGATGGATCGCATCAAGCAGCCCGAGGGCCTGGCTGCCGATGCCCTGCCTGCGTCAAGCCCTGGTGCAGAGGCGCTGCTTGCCAACGAAGGGGTGACCCTCGTCAATCAGCTGCAACCGGCGCACACGATGCTGGCCCGTTACAACGCTGCCAGCCAAACACTGCAGCCGTTGCAGCGTGCCTCCAAGGTGCGTCTGGGCCGGATCCAGTCGCGCAACCGCGAACAGACCTTTGCCCTTGATCTGCTGCTCGATCCGTCGGTGCCACTGGTGACCTTGCTGGGCAAGGCGGGGACGGGAAAAACGCTGCTGGCACTGGCGGCAGGCTTGCACCAGGTGGCCGATGAACGGCTCTACGAACGGTTGCTGGTCACCCGGCCGGTGATCTCCCTGGGCAAGGAGATCGGTTTTCTGCCGGGTGATGTCGACGAAAAGATGGGGCCGTGGATGCAGCCAATCATCGACAATCTCGACTATCTGCTCGGGGGTGCCGATGACATCCAGGGCGGTGGCGGCCGTGCCTCCCAGCGCGGGCCCCGCAGCAGCTGGGCCGACCTCAAGGGGATGGGGCTGTTGGAGGTCGAGGCCATCAGTTACATCCGTGGCCGTTCCATCCCTCGCCAGTTCATGATCGTGGATGAGTCTCAGAATCTGACACCCCACGAAGTCAAGACGATCGTCACCCGGGTGGGCGAGGGAACAAAGATCGTGTTCACCGGTGACCCCTATCAGATCGACAACCCCTATGTCGATGCTGAGAGCAATGGCCTCACCTGGCTCGTCGAGCGCTTCAAGGGCCAGAAACTGGCAGGCCATGTGACCCTCTGTCGTGGCGAACGTTCGCCGTTGGCTGAGCTTGCAGCCAACCTGCTGGAGTAAACAACCGTCTCGGATTTCTGTCCGTTGCCCTTCCCACCCGGACGGTGATCCGTTATCTTCTGAACACCCCCATCTGTTTTTCCATGCTCACGGGTAGTGAACTTCTCGCCAAGGTCAAGGAACTGGGCGATGTCTCAAAGTCTGAACTGGTTCGCAGCTGCGGCTACGTCAGCGCCAAGAAGGATGGCGCTGAGCGTCTCAACTTCACGGCTTTTTATGAGGCGCTGCTCGAAGCCAAGGGCCTAAGCCTCGGCGATGGCGGTGGCAAAGGCCGTGGCAAGGGTGGTCGCACCCTCAGCTATGTCGCCACGGTTCAGGGCAACGGCAACCTGTTGATCGGCAAGGCTTACACCGCCCTGCTTGATCTCAAGCCCGGCGACGAATTTGAAATCAAGCTGGGTCGCAAGCAGATCAAGCTGATTCCTGCCGGTGGCGAAGAGGAGTGATCCTCTGATCAGCAGCCGGTGTTGACCGGCATCGATGAGCCCGGGCCCAGGTCCGGGCTTTTTGCTGCCCATCCTTGGGCGCTTGATTGCCGTTGTGTAGCCGGGATCACAAATCGGAAATCAAATGGTGGCTCTGACAGCAGGCTCTCCGCCGCTGCCAGGGTCCGGTGAAGGATGAGGTCCAACTGTGCAGATCACCCATTGCGACGACGCACACCTGATCCGGCTGTCGGATCGAGAGGCCTCGCTGCTGGTCGATGCCTGTGTGATGGTGGTGCTGGCGGCCGAGTCGGTGCCCAGGGGGTCTCTCCAGCCCGATCTCACCACCCTGCTGGCGAGCCTGTACGAGCACCTCAGTCCTGCTGTGCGTTGACCATCGCCTCGGGTTGGACCCAGCGGTCGAACGTCTCCGGGCTGATCTCGCCCAGCACCAACGCCGCCTCCCGCAGGCTGAGCCCATGGGTGTGGGCGTGTTTGGCGATGGCGCAGGCCCGGTCGTAGCCAATTGCCGGGGTCAGGGCCGTGACCAACATCAGGCTGTCGTCGAGCATCCGTTGGATGCGTTGCTCGTCGGCACGCAGACCGGCGATGCAGTACTGGCGAAAGCCGTCGCAGGACCCCGACAGCAGATCGATGCTTTCGAGCACGTTGGCGGCGATCAACGGCTTGAACACATTGAGCTCAAAGTTGCCCTGGCTGGCCGCCATCTGCACGGCCGTGTTGTTGCCCATCACCTGCAGGGCCACCATGGTCAGGCTTTCGGCCTGGGTCGGGTTCACCTTGCCCGGCATGATCGACGAGCCCGGCTCGTTCTCGGGCAGCACCAGCTCCCCCAGGCCGCAACGGGGGCCGCTGCCCAGCCAGCGGATGTCATTGGCAATCTTGAACAGGGAGCCGGCGAGCACGGTCAGGGCTCCGTGCAGGGACGCCAGGGCCTCATGGCCCGCCAGGGCCGCAAACGGGTTGGCGGCGCTGCGGAACGGCAGGCCCAGTCGCTCGCTGAGCCGCTCTGCCACCGCAGCTCCGTATCCCGGCGGAGCGTTGAGGCCGGTGCCCACCGCCGTGCCCCCGATCGCCAGTTGCAGCACCTGGGGTTGGCTGGCCCTGATGCTGTCCAGGGCCAGATGGAGCTGGGCTGCATAGCCACTGAACTCCTGACCCAGGGTCAGCGGCACCGCATCCTGCAGATGGGTGCGGCCGATCTTGATGATGCCGCCAAAGCGCTGGACCTTTTCGCTTAATTCGGCCGCCAGGGCTTCAACCGCTGGAATCAGGCGTCGCTGCAGTTCCAGGGCGACCGCCAGATGCAGGGCTGTGGGAAAAGTGTCGTTGCTGGACTGGCTCAGGTTGACGTGATCGTTGGGATGGACCGGCTGCTTGCTCCCCAGGGTGCCGCCGAGGGATTCGATCGCCCGGTTGGCGATCACCTCGTTGGCATTCATGTTGGTCTGGGTGCCTGAGCCGGTCTGCCAGATCTTCAGGGGAAACTCCTGATCGAGCTGGCCATCGGCCACTTGCTCGGCGGCGGAGACGATCGCGGCGCAGCGTTCGTCATCCAGCAGGCCCATGCGCTGGTTCACCTCAGCGCAGGCGGCCTTGAGCACTCCGAATGCGCGGACCACCGGCAGCGGCATCAGCTGTCCGAAGGGAAAGTGATGGATCGATCGCTGGGTCTGTGCTCCCCAGTAGTGCTCGGCCGGCACAGCAATCGTGCCCATGCTGTCGCTTTCCAGCCGGGTGCTGCCGTCACTCATCGGCTCACCACCTCGCTGTTGAGTTCGTTGAAGCTCACCGTCGTCTCCTGACCGTCGCCCTGGGGCAGGGGCAGTCCCGTGGACGCACTGATGGCGGCATTGATCCTGTTCAGCTCGACCGGGCCGTCGGCGTTCAGCCGCACCGTGCCGGTGCCGTCGAGCACCACCACCTGGGGCACCAGGCCGCTCCAGTAGTGGGCCGGGTCGGTGGGGCCGTTATCGGGGCGGTTCTGCAGGGAGTCGGTCGCCAGCGGCATGAGTTCGACCGCGTTGCCCCAGAGCCGTTGCAGCTCGGACACCACCGGTGCGTAGCGCTTGCTGGCCGAGGCATCGTCCAGGTAATAGACGATCACAACCGGGCGGCCAGCCGCCATGGCCTGTTCGAGGGTGCTGCGGGGCGGCACCAGTGAGCCGTTGCCGGCGTAAAGGGAATAAATGTTGCCGTCGTAGCTGTTGGTGGTCAGGGCTGCCCGGGCCGGCAGGGGGGCCAGGCCAAGCCAGGGCAGTGGCAGCAGCGTCAGCAGCAGCAGGCACAGGGCCGGCAGGGATCGTCGCAGCCAGCAGACCAACACAGGCAGATCGCAAGTGGGCTCATTGTGACGCCCGGAGGCTGCGGCCCATGCCCTGAACGATGCCCCGCCCCACCAGGCCGATGGCCCGGCCGATCACCTGGGTGAGCAGGATCACCACCAACCTGCCGATCGACTGAATCAGGCTGTGCAGCTGGGGTGCCAGGGCATCGCGGGTCTCTAGGGCCAGGGGCACCAGTTGCTGCGCCCAGCTGAGCTGCCGCAGATCCTGGTCCCTGGGTTCGGTCTGTTGCCTGACGGTGATCGCACCGGCTTCGATCGTCAGCAACTGGCGGCGGCTTTCATAGATCGCCACTGGACGTTGGAGCCAGCTGCTCCAGCGCTGCTGGGCATTGAGCTGGTTGCGCAGGCGCTCCAGATTGCGGGTCGAGAGCAGCTCTGGCACCAGCAGGTAGCGGCGCAGTTCCGGCCAGGCGGCGCAGCAGGCCAGCACCTGGGCGCTGAGCTGCTCGGCCGAGCGCACCAACCAGTTGGCGACTAGTTGTTCCAGATGCAGCAGCGCCAACGGGGCATCGGGGGCCAACAACTGGCCCCCCACCAGCAGGGGTTGGTCCAGCACCAGCGCTGCCAGCATGGCCTGGGGATCGGGCAGTTCGGGGTCGATGCCACTGAGGTCGCAACGGCCCAGCATGGTCTCGGCCACCGGGCGCAGGCTGCCCTCCTGGGGCAGCTGCACATAGGGACTGGCCATGTGGCGCAGGGCCTGACGGCGCATGTCTTCCTGCAGGCGCAGCCACTGTTCTGCCAGCTGGTCGGGTTGCTGGTGTTCGCGGCGCAACTGCTGCCGCAGCAGGGTCAGATGCTCCAGCAGGGCCAGCAGCAGGTCGCTGCGCCGTTGCGGTTGCAGTCCCTCGAGGGCGAGCAGCTGGCCGCTGCGGTTGTTCAACTCAGCGCCGATGCGCTGGCGCAGCCGTTCGCAGATCGCCGCCCAGGTGCCCTCGGCATTGCGCTGGCTCAGGCTGATGACGGTGCCGTCATCGGCCATCTCTGGCTTGCGTTGCGGCGCAACGGGTACTGGCACGGCTACGGGCCCCCAGGCCAGGCTCAGGGGCCCCCAGAGCAGGTGCAACAGAGCCCGGGCTGCCCGCAGCTCGCGGCGGCGACCCAGCAGCAGCAACAGCGCGACCGGGTGGCTGGGCCCGGCCTGCAGCATCCGTTCGCACAACGACAGATCCGCCTCGATCTGCTGCAGTCCGCTGACCAGCAGCCACTGCCCCAGTCCCAGGGTGGGGCCGGCCGGTGGTTGGTTGGCCTCTGGTTCGGAGCGAGCGCTGAGCTGCACCTCGCGTCCGCCGTTGATGACCGTGCGCAATGTGGCCAACAGGGTCTCTGCCGTCGGTGCCTGCAGCAGTCCTTCGGCCGGCAGGGTCAGCAGCTGGGCCTGGGGCCATGGCGCCGCCGCGGGCAGGCTGATCAGCAGCGGCGCCGGCTGCCAGAGGTCGTGAAGCCTGTGGGCTTCGCGCCACAGGGCAGGTGTGTCGAAGGCGCCATCGACACACCACAGCACCAGCTCGGGGGGGCCATCGAGCCGATCGGGTGCCGTGCCGACCGCGTAGGTCTGATCCGACTGCTCCAGCAGAGGGATCAGGGCCTCGGCCAGCAGCGGTTCTGCCAACAACAGGATCCGCTGCCCCACTGGCGGTTCACAAGCGTCGCGCCAACGGTAACGGCTGCAGGGCTGTTGGCCAGCTTTCAGCTGTTGACCAGGGTTCGGCTGATGACCAGGGTTCAGGGGGTTGGGTTCAGCTTTGCTGCAGCCGGTGCACGGCGACCGGTCATCAGCACTGAATAGCTCTCGATCGTGAAGCCCGTCGTCTGTTCGATCTGGTGGATTAGTTCAGCCGGCAGAACCAGATCAAGATCCTGAATCTCACCCGAGTTCGCACAGACCAGGTGGCTGTGGGGATCGCTGCGATAGCCGTAGAGCCTGCCGCTGGCCCGGTCGAGGCACTCGATCACACCGGCCGACTGCAGGGCCTCCAGATTTTGATAGACCGAGGTGTGGCCGATGTTGCGGCCCTGATTGTTCAGCTTTTCAAAGATGTCGCGGGCGCTGAGATGACTGCGCTCGAGCCAGAGCAGATCGAGGACCATCCGCCGCTGGCGGCTCAGTCGCATGCCAAGTTCACGGCAGCGGCGGTAGACCGCCTCGAGGCGGGGTTGGTGAGCCGCTGGAGGCGTTGGCGACAGGCCCGACGGGGTGGTGCCCAAGTGATGCACCGCACAGAGCGATGAATCTGTTATAGGCCAACCCGGAGCGATTACGCGTAGGGGCAGCTGAGGGGATCCTGCAGGCGGCCGTCCCCGATCGCCTGCAGTGCCTCGGCCAGGTCCACGCGGCCGTCGTACAGGGCCCGCCCGACGATGACCCCCGTGACCCCAAGGGGCACCAGGCTCAGCAACGACAGCAGGTGCTCGAGCGTGCCGATGCCGCCCGAGGCGATCACCGGCACGCTGCTGGCTTCGGCCATCGCTCGCAGCGCTTCGAGGTTGGGGCCGGCCAGGGTGCCGTCGGTGGCGATGTCGGTGCTGATGATCGCCGCAATGGGGCTACGGCTGAACCGTTGGGCCAGATCGGTGGCCAGGGTGCTGCTCTCGGTGATCCAGCCGCGGGTCGCCACCCGCCCCTCGCGGGCATCGATGCCGACCACGATCTGTCCCGGGTGTTGTTCGGCCAGTTGATCCACCAGCTCGGGATGTTCAAGGGCCACCGTGCCCAGGATGACCCGATCGAGACCGCAGCCCAACAGCTCTTGAGCCCGCTCGGCGCTGCGCACACCTCCACCCAGCTGGACCGGAATGTCCAGGGCCGCGGTGATCGCCTTGATGGCGATGTCGTTGACCGGTTGACCGCTGCGGGCTCCGTCAAGATCGACCAGGTGCAGGCGGCGGGCGCCCTGGGACTGCCAGCTCAGGGCCTGGGCCACCGGGTCGTCTGAAAAGCGGGTGACCTGGTCGTAGTCGCCCTGGTGCAGACGCACACACTGGCCGTCCAGCAGGTCGATCGCGGGAATGATCTCCATGGGTTCAGGTTGCCAGAGCCGGTGCGGGTTTGAATGGCCGCCAGTTTCGTGGCCCCGGTGACGGGCAGCGGCATGAACATCCTGGTGATGGGTGGCACCCGTTTTGTCGGCAAGCCTCTGGTGGCTCAGCTGTTGGACCAGGGCCATGCCCTGACGCTGTTCACCCGTGGCAACAAGCCGGCCCCCGCAGGTGTCGAGCATCTGGTCGGCGATCGCAGCAGTGCAGATGACCTGGCCCAGTTGGACGGACGCCGCTTTGAGGTGATCGTCGACAGCTCGGGCCGCACGCTCGAGGACACGCGGGCCGTGCTCGAGCGCACCGGTGCCCCCAGCCACCGCCTGGTTTACGTGAGTTCGGCGGGTGTCTACGCCGACAGCGAGCTCTGGCCCCTCGATGAGGACAGCCCCACCGACCCGGCCAGCCGTCACGCCGGCAAGCTCGACACCGAAGCCTGGTTGCGGGCCCAGGGGATCCCGTTCACCAGCTTCCGGCCCACCTACATCGTTGGACCTGGGAACTACAACCCTGTCGAGAGCTGGTTCTTTGATCGCATCGTGCACGGCCAGCCGGTTCCCCTGCCGGGCGATGGCAGCACGGTCACCCAGCTGGGGCATGCCCACGATCTGGCCACGGCGATGGCCCGTTGCATCGGCGTTGATGCCGCCGCCAACCGCATCTACAACTGCAGCGGCCGTCAGGGCATCACCTTCAGGGGCCTGGTTCACGCCGCAGCGGTGGCGGCCGGCAAGGATCCGGCGAGCGTCGCGATCCGCAGCTTTGACCCCGCCGGCCTCGATAAGAAGGCCCGCAAAGCCTTCCCGCTGCGCATGGCCCACTTTTTGACCGACATCACCCGGGTGCGGCGTGAACTGGCCTGGGAGCCCCAGTTCGATCTGGCCGCCACCCTGGCCGACAGCTACGCCAACGACTACGCCCTGCGCATGCCCACCAGCCCTGACTTCAGCGGTGATGCGGCGTTGATCGGGTGATTCTTTGCAGGGCAGGGCTCCAGTGGAAGGCTCCAGTGGAGGGCTTCAGGGCAGGGTGTTCCCCCCCACAGCGGCGTCTCGACATTGTCTCGACATGTCCTGGGACCTCCTCCTCCCCGTCTCCTGTGACCAAATCTCCAGTGACCAAGTCTCCTGGGACTGAGTCTCCTGTGACTAAACCTTGCGCAGGTAACCCAGCGCTGAGCTGAGCGCCAGCAGCAGGGACGGCCAGAACAGCCACCAGCCCAGGCTGTGCAAGGGGCCCACCAGCCCGGCTCCTCCCCAGCCCCCAGGCCACAACAGCAGCAGCAGGCTGGTGAACTGCAGCACGGTCTTGGCCTTGCCGCCCAGGGAGGCCGGGCCACCGCTGGTTGTGCTGGCGCGCCAGCCGCTGATCAGTAGCTCGCGGGCCAGCAGCAGCCAGATCGCCCACAGGGGCAGACGCCCCACCGAAGCCAGCCACAGCAGCGGAGCGCTGATCAGGATCTTGTCGGTGAGCGGATCGAGCCTGGCCCCCCAGACGCTGCCCCCGCCGGCGCGGCGGGCCAGCAGCCCATCGAGCCAGTCGGACAGACCGCCGGCCAGCAACAGCAGCCAGGCCAGGGGCATCTGTCCCGCTGACAGCGCCACGATCAGCGGCAGGCCCAGCAGGGCCCTGGCCAGGGTGAGTCCGTCGGCCAACTGACGCATGCGCCTGGGGTTCATCGCTCGGGCCGCCGCACTCGGCCCCAGAATGCCTGCAGTTGATCAGCCCTGCCCGTGGTGCAGCAGCCCGTCTCCGCCGTGATGAGCACGCCGGTGTTCAGCGTCACGCCAGCCACCCCCCTTCAGGAGGCGGTGCAGCTGATGAGCGAGCACCATGTCAGCGGCCTGGCGGTGGTTGACGCCGCCGGGGTCCTGGTGGGTGAGCTGACCGAACAGGACCTGATGGTGCGCGAAAGCGGCTTTGACGCTGGCCCTTACGTGATGCTGCTCGATGCGGTGATCTATCTGCGCAACCCCCTCAACTGGGACAAGGAGGTGCACCAGGTGCTTGGAAGCAGCGTTGGCGATGTGATGAGCAGCAATCCCCACAGCTGCAGCGCAGAGCTGCCCCTGCCTGCAGCGGCCAAGTTGCTGCACGAGCGCGGCACCCAGCGTCTGTTCGTGCTCAATGGCCAGAAGCAGCCGGTCGGCGTGCTTACCCGCGGTGATGTGGTGCGGGCCCTGGCGGCAGCTGGCTAACCCTGCTCAGGGTGGGGGCAGCAGCGGCGGCGGCGGTGCCCCCGGGGGGACCGCAGCAGCGGCCTGGGGAGCTGCAGGTTCCTGGCTCACGGGCGGCGGTTCTTGCAGAGGCGGCATCCCCTGGGGGGTGGCCGGGTTGGTGGTGGCCCGTCCATCGCCGGGCAGCGGGGTCCCTTCAGGCAGGACCAGGGGTGGCGGCAGATCGGCCGGCAGGTCGAGCCGCTCGTTGCTGGTCGCCGAGGCTGCGGCGTTGCCGTTGTCTTCGCTCTGGCGCTGGCGCAGGGCCAGAGGATCGGCGCTGATCGGGGGTTCCCGCAGGGGTGACCCGCGGCGGGCCACCCGGGTGTCAGGGCTCGAACGGGGCGCCCAGATCAAGCGGGCGATCGGCTCGACACCCTGCTCCATCAGGCGGTTGAACCCCGCCAGGGCCCGGTCGATCAGCTGACTGCCCAGGGTCTGTCCGCAGCTGAGTGGATTGCTGCAGGGCCCCTCGGCGGCTCTGGCGCTGAGACCGGCCAGCAGGGACCCCTGCAGGGGTGTGTCCCGAGGGCTCAGCCGCAGCATGTAAGGGACGTGCACAAAGCTGGTGGCGCCGCCGCTGATCCAGTTGGCGTCCTCCTGACTGAAGCCCTTGACCCCTGGGATGATGAAGCGGCTCTTGGAGGCGTGGTCGGGCATGTAGGCGGCCCGCAACCCCCGCCGCCGGGCCAGGGCGCGGGTCTGCTCGAGGGTGAGCCCGTCGCGGCTCATCAGCACCTCGATCCGCCCATCGGGGCGCAGGCCGATGAGCATGCGGATCCGCGGCAGGAAATAGCGGATCTGTTGCCCCATGCTGATGCTGTAGGCCCCCTTGTAACTGGCGGGTGGGCGCTCCAGGTCGTTGTAGACGCTGTGAAGGCCCCCGATGAAGGTGTCGAACCGCTGGGCCCGTTCCTTGGTGAGTTCGCCAAAGCCGAACTCCACCCCGCCATCGCGGCGGATGCCGACAAAGGCCCGTTGGCGGGCTGCCGTGCGGTTCCGCCCGCGCCAGATGCGATCCCCCAGCTTGAGATCACCGAGGGGAACGGTGACCTCGCGCCCGCCCACATCGACATGGCGCTCGTACATCGGGCCCGAAACAAAGGCCAGGGCGTTGCGATCGGCGAAGGCCTGCTGCTCCTGGTCCCAGCCTTCGAACAGATCGAGCCTGACCTTGCGGGGATCGAAATCGAGGGCGTAAGCCTCGCTGTCATCCAGCTGGCGGAACGGCTTGCCATCGCCGCGCACCACCAGGTC
>JAIXOF010000101.1 GCA_027486935.1 Cyanobium sp. C1_MAG_00004
GCGCGCAGCCACCTGGGATCTCAAGGGCGAGAGCATCACGCTTGGTCTCTGAGGGCCTGCTGGTCCTGCTGGCCTGGATTGGCGAATCGTTTGGCCAGGTCAACAGCCATGGCTGGCGGTTCTCGCTCGCTGAAGTCAATCTCACCCACAAGGCCCTGGCTGAGCTCTGCGGCCTGACGCGGTTGACGGTGACCAAACTGTTGAGTCGTTGACCTGCTGATTCCACGTTTGCCATGAGCAACCCTTTTCCGCTTCAGCAGCTGCTGAGCCAGGTGTCCATCAAGGGCCAATCAACGTCAACGTCTTCAACATTCCAGCTTTGGTGAGGCTGCTCCTGGGCGTAAACATCCCCTGTGCGTTGGCCCGGGGGTTTTTTGTTGATGCAGGTACAACGTGTGCATTGGCAGCGCATCGAACTGGTCGTTCCATAGACCTTCGCTCGATGGTGCTAGCCCCAGCATGGCTGTCAGCTTAAATGCTGTAATCGGGTACAAAGGTGCGTGATTCTCGGCTGGTGATGTGCAGCGCATCCCCGGATTTCAGGTTGCTGTAATCAATGCGCTCCCGCGGCAGTTGTGCGATCACCTGTTCCCCATTCTCCAGGGTCAATTCGGCCTGGATTTCGCGTCCCATATGGGTGATCCGGCGCAGGACCGCCGGCACGCTGTCGGGTTGGGGGCTCAGGTGCAGGTCCAGGTCATGGGGGCGGATGAACAGTTGCCCCTCCGTGTTCTGTCCTTGGATGCCGCTGTTCGAGGCTGCCGCGGCGAGCGGACCGTTGCCGGGCAGCACGTTGACAGCCCCGACAAAGCTCATCACAAACGGGGTTGCCGGGTGGTCATAGATCTCGGCAGGGGTGCCGATCTGTTCGATGCGTCCTTGATTCATCACCACAATCCGGTCAGCCACTTCCATGGCTTCCTCCTGGTCGTGGGTGACGATCACCGTGGTGACGTGCATCTCGTCGTGCAGGTTGCGTAGCCAGGCGCGCAACTCCTTGCGCACCTTGGCGTCGAGGGCGCTGAACGGTTCGTCGAGCAACAGCACCCGCGGTTGCACCGCCAGGGCGCGGGCCAGGGCGACCCGCTGCCGTTGGCCGCCCGACAGCTGGGACGGGTAGCGGTTGCCAAAGCCCTGCAATTGCACCAGCTCGAGCAGTTCGTCAACGCGGCGACGGATCGCGTCCTGCTTCCAGCCCCGCAGTTCCAGCCCAAAGCCCACGTTCTGGCGCACGGTGCGGTGCTTGAACAGGGCAAAGTGCTGGAACACAAAGCCCACTTGCCGGTCCTGGACCGAGCGGGTGGTGGCCTCTTCACCGGTGATCCAGATGCGCCCAGCATCGGACTCCTCAAGACCCGCAATCAGGCGTAGCAGGGTGCTTTTGCCCGATCCCGAGGGCCCCAGCAGCGCAACCAGGGAACCGCTGTCGACATCAAGGCTGACGTCATCGACGGCCTTGAAGCTGCCGAATTCCTTGCTCACGCCGGAAACGCGGATGCCCATGGCAACGCCAATAGAAGGTCATCAACAAGCATAGACCCAAAGGACGATTCCCCACTGGTCTACCGTAGAATTATTGTCCGATCGGTGATACGGTTTATGGCTGGATTACGGGTTCGCCCATGGTGACGACATCCCCAACGCGCCGCAGGGCCTGGGTTTGGCCCGCCTGGCTCCAGCTCAGCTGGTCCTGGCGGATCACCTGGCTCTATCTGATTCTGATCCTTTTCCTGCCCCTGGGGGCCCTGGCGCTCAAGGCTGCAGCCGTCGGTCCGGCGCAGTTCTGGGCCCTGGCCACAACGCCTGAGGCGCTGTCCACCTACAAGATCAGCTTTGGGCTGTCCTTTGTGGCCGCCGTGTTCAATGGGGTGTTCGGCCTGGTGATCGCCTGGGCGCTGGTGCGGTGCCGCTTTCCAGGGCGCCGGCTGCTGCATGCCCTGATCGATCTGCCGTTTGCCCTGCCGACCGCCGTCGCCGGTTTGGCCCTCGCCTCTCTGTACAGCACCAATGGCTTGTTGGGGGCCCCGCTCAAGGCCCTGTTCGGCATCGAGGTGTCCTTTACCTGGCTCGGTGTGGCCATTGCCATGGTGTTCATCTCGCTGCCGTTCGTGGTGCGCAGCGTGGAGCCGGTGCTCGAAGCCCTTGAGATCGACCAGGAAGAAGCGGCCTGGTGCCTGGGCGCCAGCCCCCGCCAGACCCTGATCAAAGTGGTGCTACCCCAGCTCATGCCAGCGATCCTGTCTGGTGTGGCGCAGGGATACAGCCGCGCCGTGGGCGAATACGGCTCGGTGGTGATGATCTCCTCCAACGTGCCGTTCAAGGACCTGATCACGCCGACGCTGATCATTCAGAAACTGGAGGAATACGACTTTGCTTCGGCGACCGTCATCGGCATGGTGATGCTCGCCTTTTCCCTGGTGAGCCTGGTGGTGATCAACGGCATCCAGGTCTGGGGACGCCACTGGGAAGCCAACCCCACCACCAATTCCTGAACCATGAAACGTCAATTGCGTTCGTTCAAGCAATCCCTTGGCGGGGTCAAGGCGTCCGCTCTGGTGCCGCTGATCGCGTTCATCTATGTCGGGATGATCATTATTCTGCCGGCACTGCAGGTTGTGGCCGGTGCCCTGGCCAAAGGGCTTCAGCCGTTTCTGGACAACTTTCAGTCCGAAGAGCTGCGCTCGGCGGTGCTGCTGACCTTGCGTTGCACCCTGATCGCGGTGCCGGCCAACACGATCTTTGGCCTGGCAGCGGCGACAGCGATTGCCCGTCGGCAGTTTCCAGGCAAAGCCCTCATGCTCAGCGTGATTGACCTTCCGTTCTCCATCTCACCGGTGGTGGTGGGCTTGATGCTGGTGCTGCTCTACAGCCCCACCAACGGCTTGTTCGGTGATGTGGTCAACAGCCTGGGGTGGAAGATCATTTTTTCCTGGCCGGGCATGGCCCTCGCCACGATCATGGTGACCTTCCCGTTCATGGCGCGGGAGGTGATTCCCCTGCTGGAAGAGGAAGGCTGGGATCAGGAGGAAGCAGCCCGCACCCTGGGTGCCAGCAACTGGCAGGTGTTCTGGAAAGTCACCCTGCCCTCTGTGCGTTGGGCCGTCCTCTATGGCTTGATCCTGACCACCGCCCGGGCCCTGGGTGAATTCGGCGCGGTGTCAGTTGTCAGCGGCAACATCGCCGGTCAGACCCAGACCCTGCCCCTGTTTGTGGAAGATGCCTACAAGCAGTACCAGACCGAGTTGGCCTATGGCGCTGCTTTGGTGTTGGGGGGAGTGGCGATTGTGTCGCTGCTGCTGAAGTTGCTCGTCGAACAGTTCCTTGGTGGCATCAAGGAGAACGAGCCCTTTAATTGATGGGGCTTGCGACTGCTCACCCCATCAGCGTGCTAGTTCAGACGAAGATCAGGTGTTGGCGCTGGCTTGAAGCCTCCACAATCGCCAAATCTTGGCTGCTTCCAGGTAGACAAAGAACAGCATTGCAAAGCCGATGCAGACCAGGAGATCATCGAGATCCAGTGGTTTGGTGCCAAAGAACTGGGCCAGCGGTTGCACGTACAGCAGCATCAGTTGCAGCAGGGTGGTCAACACAACCGAACCCAGCAAAGCAGGGTTGCTCAGCGGATTGATCTGGAATAGCGGCAGGTTGCTGCGGCACGAGAGGGCATGGCCCATCTGCGCCAGGCACAGGGTGGTGAACACCATCGTGGGCCAGGGATTACCGCTGCGTGCGGCATAAAGCATCATCGCGATCGTGATCAGACCAAAGACGATGCCGCTGCGCAGGATGTAGCTGCCGGTGCCGGCGGCAAAGATCGACTCGCCCGGTTCGGCTGGGGGCCGATCCATCAGGCCTTTTTCGCCCGGTTCGAGCGCCAGAGCCAGGGCCGGCAGCCCGTCGGTGACCAGGTTCATCCACAGGATCTGCAGGGGTGTCATCGGCACACCCACCAGACCCAGCAGGGGCGCCGCAGCGATTGTCACCAGTTCGCCGACATTGCTGCCCAGGATGTATTTGACGAAGCGGCGGATGTTGGCATACACCAACCGTCCCTCTTCAATTGCACTGACAATCGTGGCGAAGTTGTCGTCGAGCAGCACCATGTCGGCCGCTTCCTTGCTGACCTCGGTGCCGGTGATGCCCATGGCCACACCGATGTGGGCCTGCTTGAGCGCCGGTGCGTCGTTGACCCCATCGCCCGTCATGGCGACGATCTGCTTGTTGGCCTGCAGCGCTTTGACGATGCGCAGCTTCTGCTCGGGGGGAACGCGGGCGTAGACGTTGCACCGGGCGGCCACCTGTTGCAGCTCGGCATCACTGAAGGATTCGAGCTGCCGTCCCAGCACCACCTCGCCTTCGCCATCGCTCAGCCCGATTGATGCGGCAATCGCCCGCGCCGTCAGGGGGTGGTCGCCGGTGATCATCACCGGGCGAATCCCGGCCTGGCGGCAGGTGGCCACGGCCCGTGCCACCTCGGGGCGAGCAGGATCCAGCTGGGCCATCAGCCCCAGCAGCACCTGGCCATCGAGCTCGTGGTCCGGGCTCTGGTGATGGGGCGCGCAGGCAAAGGCGAGCACCCGCAGGCCACTGCCGGCCAGGTGTTGGGCCTGCTCGAGCCACCACTGCCGTTGGCTGCTGCTGAGCTGCACCACCCCCGAGCCGTCGACCCAGCGGTCGCAATGGCCCACGACGACTTCGGGGGCGCCCTTGCTGATCAGCAGGCGCCTGGATCCGGCTGCCGCCTGACCCAGCGGAGCCTGCAGGTTGCCTCTGGGGTCATCGATCCAGACGGCCATCAGCTGCCGTTCGGAGCTGAACGGGATCTCGGCGTTGCGGCGAAACTGGTTGCGCAGGTCAAAGTCGTCGATGCCGACCTTGGCGGCCACGACCGACAAGGCGCCTTCGGTGGGATCCCCCAGGATCTCCCAGCTGCCATCGGCGTTCTGTTTGTGCTCGGCATCGCTGCACAGCACACCGGCCTGGATCAGCAGCTGTTGCAGGCCCGCCGGGACACCGGCGCTGGCCCCTTCTGGTGCGCTCAGGGCAGTAGGGGTCAGCGATCCCTCGGGCTGATAGCCCTGGCCCGTGACGGCTACCGCCTGGGTGCCCAGACGCAGTTCCTGCACCACCTGGCGGTTCTGGGTCAGGGTGCCGGTCTTGTCCGAGCAAATCACCGTCACCGAGCCCAGGCCCTCAACCGCGGGCAGTTTGCGGATCAGGGCCGCGCGGCGCACCATGCGCTGGGTGCCGATCGCCAGGGTGACCGTGATCACGGCGGGCAGCCCCTCGGGCACGATCGCCACCGCCATCGACAGTGACACCTCCAGCAGGTTCAGAATTGGCTGGCGCAGGAACACACCGGCAATCAGCAGCACCAGACCCACCAGGGCCATGGCCGTGGTGACCAGAACCTTGGCCAGGCCGTCGAGTCGCTCCTGCAGCGGCGTGTTGCCGCTTTCGGCGGTGTTGATCAATTCAGCGATCTGCCCCAGTTCGGTGGCCATGCCGGTGGCCCCGATCACGGCCACGGCGCGACCGCGCACGATTTCCGTTCCCTGGAACACGCAGTTCTGCCGTTCGAGCACCGGCGTGTCGGGCTCGAGAACCAGGTCTGCTTTCTTGAACACCGCTTCGGCTTCCCCGGTCAGGGCCGCCTCGCGCACACCCAGGTCGGCCACCTCGATCAGGCGGGCGTCAGCTGGAACCCGGTCGCCGGCCTCGAGCCGGATCAGGTCGCCCGGCACCAGCTCTTCGCTGGACAGGCGCAGCCACTGGCCATCGCGACGGGCCTGCACCAGGGGCTGGGCCATGTCGCGCAGGGCCAGCAGAGCTTTCTGGGCCCGGCTTTCCTGGGCGTAGCCCAGCAGGCCATTCAGAATCACGATCACCAGGATCGCGATCGCGTCTTTTGGGAAGGCCTGTTGGTAAAGGTCGATCGCTGCTGAAACCGCGGCGACCACCAGCAGCATGATCAGCATGATGTTGCTGAACTGATCCCAGAGGATCTGCAGGCTGGTGCGCCCTGCCTTGAGCTCGAGGCGGTTGGGACCGATGTCGGCAAGACGGCGGGCAACGTCAGCGGTCGTGAGTCCGTCAGGGCTGGTCTTGAGGTCCGCCAACGCCTCGTTGATGGACCGGGCGTGCCACGCGCCCTTGCCTGCGGTGCTCAAGATCGTCAAATCAGGATCCGCCGAGCTTAGGTTGGGAGCCCCTGATCTGGGCCGGCAGAGGTTGTTGCGCCAGGTGTGAGGGTTGCTGCGGCTGAATCTGATTCAGGCTTTCGCTTCAGCGCCTGCGCGGTTCGATTGCAGTCGTCCTTCCAACAGCAGCAGGCCAATGACTGTTGTTGCCGTGACCATGATCACCAGAGCAGAAAACTGCTGGTTGTTGATCACGCCAGCGCTCAGTGCTGTCGAGGCGAACACCAGACCGGGCAGACCGCGGGGAATCAGGCCATAGACCACGGTCCAGCGATCAACCCCTGCGCGCCGGTCACTGGCTGTGACTCCGAACCCACAGGCCAGTTTGCTGACCATGGCGATCACAAACAGGACAGCGGCCAGAGACCAGGCCGATCCGTCCAACAGTGACCCCGCTGAGACCCTCATGCCAACGCTGATGAAATACAGCGGCAGGAAGATGTCAGAGAGCAATTCAAGAACTTTGGATTCCTGGGCATCCACCTGGGACAGTCGGCTCAGCAGCACGCCGCCCCAAAGTGCTCCCAGCAGGGAGGTCAGACCACTGACCTCACCCACCCAGGCCGAGGCGATCAGCACCATCAACACCGACAGCGAACTGGAGGGACGTTCGCTGCGGTGGCGAATCCACCAGCCCGACAGGCCATAACTGGCCGCCGCCGCTCCCAGACCCAGCAGCATCGGCAACAGCCCCCCCCCACCGCGGGACAGGGACTGGGCCCCCATGGCCACCGCCAGGCTCAGCAGGGCGATCGCCGGCAAATCGTCCAGCACCGACACCCCGACGAGCAGCCGGCCCGATGGGGTCTGCAGGGCCTGGCGTTGGGCCAGCAGGCGCAGGGTGACGCCCGTGCCGGTGGCAGACAGGCAGGCCAGGCACAGCAGGGCCGTGGCCGGTTTCATGGCGAACCAGGCCACCAATGGGCCATAGGCCAGCAGCGGCATCAGAAAGCTCAGGGCCACCAGCCGCAGGATCGTCTTGCGCCGTGAGATCAACAGATCCCCACGCACTTCCAGGCCCACCTGGAAGAACAGGCTGAGCACCCCGAGCTCGGTCAGCCCGCTCAGGGGCTGGATGGCCTGGTAGGGCATGACGGTGTTGCCCAGCACAAAACCGACGGCCAGCTCGATCACGATCGCTGGCACGGCCAGGCGCGCCACCGTGCCGCTCATCAGACGGGCAATCGCCAGGCCCAGGAGCAGGACCAACAGCGTTGTCAGCAGCGAGGGGGTCAGCAACCGATCGGCGATGGCGGGCCGCAGCCTAGGCATGGGGAACCAACCCAGCCAGGGGACCTAGGTTGAGGTTCCCTCATTGCTGCCACGGTGTCGGCCAAAGCCTCTGTCCCGCTGGGCAGATTGAAAACGGCCCTGCTAGGGGCGCCGCTCCCAACCAGCGCCCACGCCGAAGAACGGCTAACCAACGCCGAGGCCCTGGCCATTCTCAGTTCGGACGCCCTGTCCTCGGTGGCCTATGCCACCCAGGAGATCGTGCTGGTGCTGGGGGCCGCTGGGGCCGCCGGTCTGGCCAGCACCCTGCCGATCACGGGCCTGATCATCGCCCTTATGGTGATCGTGGCGATCAGCTATCGCCAGACCATCAAGGCCTATCCCCTTGGGGGGGGCTCCTACCGGGTCAGCCACGAAAACCTGGGGCCGTTGACCGGGCTGATCGCCGGCGCCTCGCTGTCGATTGATTACGTGCTGACGGTGTCGGTCAGCACCGCAGCCGGCATTTCGGCCCTGACCTCGTACCTGCCGCAGCTGGAGCCTTACCGCGTCGGTCTCTGTCTGGTGGCGGTGGTGCTGCTGACCCTCGCCAACCTGCGGGGGGTGCGCTCCAGTGCCCAGCTGCTCAGCCTGCCCACCTTTGTGTTCATGGTGGTGGTGTTCGTCCTGGTGATCGGTGGTCTGGTCAAGGCCGCCCAGGGTGATCTGCAGGTGTTGAGCGAGAGCCAGCAGAACCTGCTGCTTGCCCACGAGCATCACCAACCACTGGAGCAGATGGGTACGGCACTGACGCCGGTGCTGCTGATGCGGGCCTTCAGTTCCGGCTGTGCAGCGCTGACAGGCATTGAAGCGATCAGTGATTCGGTGCTGGCCTTCCGCCCCACCGAATGGCGCAACGCCCGCCGGGTGCTGACGGTCATGGTTGTGGTGCTGGCCTTGATGTTTGGCGGCATCAGCCTGCTGGCCCATGAGGTCGGAACCGTCTATCGGGAGCACGGTCCGACCTTGCTGTATCAACTGGGGCAGGCGGTGTTTGGCAACGGACCCCTGTTGCTGATCCTGCAGCTGGCCACGTTGCTGATCCTGCTGCTGGCAGCCAACACCGCCTATGCCGACTTTCCCCGCCTGGCCAACTTTCTAGCCCAGGATGGTTACCTGCCGCGCCAGCTCACCTCGTTGGGGGATCGGCTGGTGTTCAGCAACGGCATCCTCGCCCTGAGTGGATTCGCAGGGTTGTTGTTGATTGCCTTCAACGGCAGCGTCACCAGGCTGATCCCGCTCTACGCGGTCGGTGTCTTTCTGAGCTTCACCCTCTCCCAGGCCGGCATGGTCGTCCATTGGTGGAAGGACAAAGGGGCCGGATGGCTGGGCAAGGCTGCGGTCAACGGTTTCGGCGCCACCGTGACGGCGGTGGTGACCGCCGTGCTGCTCTACAGCAAATTTCTGCAGGGGGCCTGGCTGGTGGTTCTGACCATCCCGCTGTTGGTGGCCCTGTTTCTGACCATCAAGGGCCACTACCGGCAGGTGGCCAGCCGGTTGCGGCTCGCTGCCGACAAGAAGCTGAGCCTGCCCCCGGCGCCGGCCCAGGGCGGGGCCCCGGTGGTGGTGTTGGTGGGGCAGCTGCACCGCGGCAGCTTTGAGGCGGTGCGCTATGCCCGCACCATTGCCCGCGAGCTGGTGGCCGTGCATGTCGATCTGGGGCTTGGCAGGGCTCAGGCTTTCAAAGATCAGTGGCAGCGCCAGCTTCCTGAGATTCCGCTGGTGGTGCTCGAGTCCCCTTACCGCTCACTGATCGATCCTGTCCTGGACTTTGTCCAGGCGTTCGAAATTGAGCACAAAAAAGATCGTGATCATTTCTGCACCGTGGTTCTGCCGGTGTTCGTGACCCGCCGCCGTTGGGAGAACCTGCTGCACAACCAGAGCACCATCGCCCTGCGCCGTGCCCTGCGTGCCCAGGGCACCCGGGTTGTGACCACCGTCGGTTTCTACCTCTGAGGCGCCACAATCGGCCCCATGCTTCCCTTTCACTGGCTCACCCAGACCATCGCCCTGGGGCTGGGCATCTCCTTCAGTCCGCTTAACATCGCCCTAGTGGCCCTGTTGCTTCTGGGGCGCCATCCCCTGCGGCGTTGCGCCACCTACCTGGGTGGATGGGTGCTGGC
The DNA here is from genome assembly GCA_027486935.1 of Cyanobium sp. C1_MAG_00004. Classification (GTDB taxonomy): domain Bacteria; phylum Cyanobacteriota; class Cyanobacteriia; order PCC-6307; family Cyanobiaceae; genus RGUW01. The sequence goes on from JAIXOF010000101.1 coordinate 9,593, forward strand.
CAACGGCGGGGCGCTGGCGCTCGTGGTGCTGGTGGGCAGCCGTTTCAGCTGGGCCATGCATTTGGGCAGCCGCGGCCAGGTGCTGATGGACCTGATCGGAGCCGGCGCCCTGGTGGCCCTAGGGCTGTTTCAGCTGACTCCGGCGGTGGCCATGGGAGAGGAGAACTGGGCGATGCAGCTGATGGGTCAGCTGCCCGAGCTCGACTGGTTCCCGCTGCTGGGTCTTGGCGCTGGCTGCGCCCTGATCAGCCCCGAAAACCTGGTCTTCTACGTCAAGGAAGGGGGCATGCTGCTCTCGAACCACACCACCCTGCGTGGTGATCTGGAGGTGGGTCTGGTGTTCGTGGCCGTCACCACCTCGCTGTTGCTGTTGCCGCCACTGGCCTGGTTGATCAGTCGTGGTCGCCTGCGTGAGCCTCTGACCCGCATCAACGACTGGCTGGTGCACCGGGCCGAGTGGCTGGTGGGCGTGTTTGCCCTGGTGCTCGGCCTGTATCTGGGCTGGCAGGGCATCGAAGGCCTGCACCAGATGACCGCTGCATGAGCTGGCATCCCCATCTGTGGCATCCCACCACCCAGGTGGCAACCAGCCCTGAGCCCCTGCAGGTGCGCTCTGGCCGTGGATGTGAGCTCGAATTGGCCGACGGCCGGCGGTTGATCGACGCGATCAGCAGTTGGTGGGTCACCCTGCACGGCCATGGCGAACCGGCGATCGCCGCGGCGATTGCCGCCCAGGCCCAGCGCCTCGAGCAGGTGATCTTTGCCAATTTCAGCCACGAGCCGGCCGAGCAGTTGGCCACCCGGCTCAGCAGCCTGATCGGTCTGCAGCGGCTGTTCTTTTCGGATAACGGCTCCACGGCCATCGAGGTGGCTCTCAAGATCGCCTGGCAGTGGTGGGCCAACCAGGGCCAGCCCCGCCACCAGCTGATCGCCTTTGACGGGGCCTATCACGGCGACACCTTTGGGGCCATGGCGGTGGGTGAACGCTCCCTGTTCACCGCGCCATTCGAGCGGTTGCTGTTTGACGTCGCTCGGGTGTCCTGGCCCCACACCCACTGGGATGACGACCAGGTTGAGCAGCGGGAACAGCAGGCCCTGGCCCAGCTCGATCTCGCCCTGCAGACGCCGACCGCAGCGGTGATTCTGGAGCCGTTGCTGCAGGGGGCCTCTGGAATGCGGCTGGTCAGGCCAGGCTTTGTGCGGGCGGTGGCTTCCCGCGCGGCAGCCAGCGGTGCCCTGTTGATCGCCGATGAGGTCATGACGGGGTTTGGCCGCACCGGTGCCCTGTTCGCCTGTCAGAAGGCCGGCGTGCAGCCCGATCTGATGGCCCTGTCCAAGGGCCTCACCGGCGGTTTTCTGCCGATGGGGGTGACCATGACGAGCGAACGCCTGTATCAGGGTTTCATCGGCACCGATCCGGCCGTGACCTTTTTCCATGGCCACAGCTTCACCGCCAACCCCCTGGGCTGTGCCGCGGCCCTCGCCAGCCTGGATCTGCTGCAGGCCAACCCCGAGCGGTTTCAACAGTTTGAAGCCCGCCACATTCCAGCACTGGAACAGCTGGCCCAGCACCCCAGGGTGCAGCGCCCGCGGGCGCTGGGCACCATCGCCGCCTTTGATGTCGAGGCGGGCAATGACGGCTACCTCAACCCGGTGGGCAAGCAGATTCAGCGCCTCTGCCTTGATCAGGGGGTCTATCTGAGGCCGCTTGGGAACACCGTCTACCTGTTGCCACCGCTGAGCCTGAGTGATTTGCAGCTGCAGCAGTGCTATGGCGCCCTGGCCTGGGCCCTCGATCAGCTCGGCTGATGGCCAGGAGGCCAGGTGTCAGCCCTGAAACAGGCTGACTTCGGCGGCCCGGCGCCGCTCCAGCCCGGCCAAGACCTCGCCGTCATCGCCAAAGCGCCAGCGGGGCAGTTCCTGGCGGATCACCAGGCCAGGCGGTTCACCGGCCAGCAGACGTTGGCGCAGGGTGGATTGGTTCAGGGCCTGCACCCCCACGTTGTAGGTGAAACTGACCAGCGCGGCCTGCTGCCGGGGGGAGAAGTCACCGGCCATGGGCAGGGCTTTGAAGACCGCAGGCGCATAGTCACGCAACACCTGATCCCGCAGCAGTTGATCGGCCTGTTGCGGCGTCACCCGCTCGCCCAGCTTCACGGGCCGGCCGTCGTTGTAGGTGGTGGTGCCCCAGCCGATCGTGACCACCCCCACCGCATCGACATAGGCCTCTAATTCCAGACCCTCGAATTCTTTGATGATCTCCAGGGCAGGTGCCATCCACGGTTCGTCTTTAATCACCTCCTGGACCCGTTCGATCGCTTGGCTGGGGAGCCCACCACCGATGGCGGCCACCCCGATCGAGGTGCCCAGCAAGGCTGCGCCGTCGCTGGCCGAAATGGTCAGGGTGCTGGCCAGGGCGATCAACATGGTCGACACGTCCAGCCGTCCGGCGGCGACGCTGTCCAGTTGCTCATCACTGAGGATGACCGCTTCGCCCAGCAGTTGCCTGTAGGCCTCGGCAATCTCTGGCTCCAGCTGCTCAGCCCGCCGTTGGTGATCCGCATCAAGCGGGCATGGGTGTCCGCTCTGGCACTGTTGGATCTGTCGGATCAGAGCGACAAGCTCAGTGGACAGCTCAGCCGCTGCGCTCGATGTCGGGGCCATGGGCGATCGGGAGCGAGTATGCCCGGTATCCCTTCAGTGTGGCCATGGCCGATCAACCCGGCAGGATTACCCGGTTGATCACATGCACCACGCCGTTGTCGCAGGCGATGTCGGCGGTAACAACGGTGGCGTTCTTGACCTCGAACGGTTCGCTGCGGCGGATCGGCACCGTGGCCCCTTCCAGGCTCTGCCATTCACTCTGAGCCACGAGCTCGGCCTGCTGGTGGGCCCCGGCGAGCACATGAAATTTGAGGATGCGGGCCAACTGGGGCGGATTGTCGACCAGGGTCTGCACCGTGCCGGGGGGCAGGGCGGCAAAGGCATCATCGACCGGCGCAAACACGGTGAACGGGCCGGCGCTTTCGAGCGCGCCGCGCAAGCCGGCGGCGTCGACCGCGGCAAGCAGGGTGTTGAAGCAACCGGCTGAGGCTGCGGTTTCGAGAATCGTGGCCATGGGTGGATGGGGCGAAACAGCAATCAGCGGTAGTCCTGGCTCTGGATGTCGCTCAGGCGTGCCTCGGGCCGCAGAAAACGATCCAACTGGGCTTCAAAGAAACGGCGGTTGGCCATCAGGTGCTCGGGGTCGGTGTCATCAAGCGGGTAGAGCAGGGCACAGCGCAGGGCCTGGATCACCGCCGAGGTGACGTTGTACATCGAACGCTGGAAGGTGATACCGAGCTGGATCAGCTCGTCCTCTTCACCGCGGCGGTGCTCCTTGTAAGTCTCCTTGAGGTAGGGAGGCAGAAAGTGCAGCATGTCCTGCATCAGCAGGGTCGGCGGAATTCCGGCCGAGCCCACGGGGTAGACATCGGCATAGAGGATGCCATAGTGGAAATCGGCCTGATCACTCGGCACCTGATCGGCCTGGGCGTTGTAGCTCTTCGTGCCACGAAATGGTGAGGTGCGGTAGAAGACAGCCTCCACATAGGGCAGGGCGGCTTCATAGAGCCAGGTGAAGCCTTCGCTCTTGGGAATGATCTCGTAACACTCGCCACCAATGTAAACGTGGTGGTAGATCGGCCGGCCGGCCACCGCAAAGATGCCGTTGACCAGGAAGTCCATGGCATCGGGCACACCCTTGAACCCGCCCTCGTCGTAGATGTCGCTCATCTCGAAGAAGACCGGCGCCATCACCTCCCAGAACAGGCCCAGGTTGGCGGTGTAGCTGAGTTGCCGCACCTGCTCCAGAAACATCTCCGGGAACAGCTTGTAGAGACCCAGCATCAGGGGGTTGCCCTTGAAGTAAGCCTTGATCGCGCGATCGGCGTTGGCTTTGTAGGCGTCGCTTTCCAGGTAGTCATTGAAGCGACCACCCATGCCCTGATGCCAGAGCATGGCCTGCATGCAGGCCTCGGCGAACTCCATGTTCACCCGGTCATGCCAGAGGTGATGCAGCAGCTTGGGCATGTTGCCCGTTTCGCCCCGGGCCATGAACTCGAGCAGTTCGGGGTGCGCCTTCTCGCCACCACGCCAGATGCGCAGCTTGGACTGGTCGCCGGCGTAGCTGTTGGGCAGGTCCAGATACTCCTGGGAGATGAAGTATTTGAAGGCCGGCAGGGGATTGAGAAAAACGCGCTCGGCGATGTACAGCAAATCCCGCCAGTAGAAGTCCATCGGCACGGCATAGGCCTTGTAGATGCCGATGATCTGCTTCAGGTTCTCAGGGGTATCGGGCAGCATCGACCCGCCTGCTTCGAGCCGATGAATCACCTCGGAGTACCGGTGGGTCGAGGGCGGGATCAACGGCGTCCTGGTGGCTTCAGTGGCTGCAGTGGCGGTGGGTGTCATGCGTTCAGCTCCTGAGGGGTTGAGGTGGCAATCACGGTCACGGCATCGCTCGAGCGCAGGGCCAGGGGTGCGGTGTCTGTTTCGCTGAACCCGGTGAGCGCTGAGGGCCACAGGCCCCCTAGCACCACCAGTGCGGTCAGCACCAGGGCGGGGGCGCGCTCCGTCCAGCTGGTGCTCGCCCAATTAGCCCTGGCGTTGTCCAGTCGACCGAAGCCGACGCGGTTGAACAACCGCACTGCATACACCGCGGTCAGGCCCGATGACACCAGGCAGACGAGGGTCGGCCAGGGATAGGCGACCCAGCTGCCTTCAAACACCAGCAGCTCGGCCACAAAACCCGCCTGGCCAGGGACCCCGGCGGCGGCCATCAGGGCCAGCAGCATCAGTCCCATGGTGAACGGAAGACCGCGCTGGGCATTGAGCAACCCCGACAGCTCGGGGATCTCACTGCTGCCCGTCTTGATCTCGATCAGACCCACCAGGCAGAACAGCAGGGCAATGATCAGGCCGTGGGCCAACATCTGGGCCATCACCCCCTGCAGGCTCAAGGGTGTGGCTGCCGCCAGAGCCAGCAGCAGAAAGCCCATGTGCCCCAGGGAGCTGTAGGCCACCAGACGCCGCATGTCCAGCTGGGCCACCGCATTGAGGGCCCCATACATGGCACTGATGGCACCGACCGCAGCGATCCAGCCCGACCAGGCGCTCCAGGCATCGGGCAGAAACGCGACGCCGAAGCGCAGCAGGCCGTAGGCGCCCAGCTTGGACACTGCGCCAGCCAGCATCATCGCCACCGGTGTTGGCGCCTGGCTGTAGGTCAGGGGCTGCCAGCCGTGCAGGGGGACGACCGGTAATTTGAGCCCAAAGGCCAACAGCACCAGGGCCAGGATCCAGCGCTGCTGCGTGGGGGTCAGGCTGTGATGGGCCAGGGCAGCAAAGCTGAAGTCAAGGCCGCCGCCCTGCAACCAGCCAAAGGCCATGACCGCGGCCAGCAGGGCAATGCCCGAGATGGCGCCATAAAGCAGAAAGCGAATGGCGGCGGTGGAGCGACGCGGGCCGCCCCAGATCGCCACCAGCAAGGTGGTCGGAATCAGGATCAGCTCGTAGGCCAGCACAAACAGCAGCGCATTGCGCGCCACAAACGAACCCACCAGACCGACGTTGGTGGCCAGCAGCAGGGCAAAGAACAGGCGGGGCCTGTTCTGATCAGCCGGAGTGGCCAAAATCGCCATCGCGGTCAGCAGGGCCGCCATCAACACCAGCGGCAGCGACAGACCATCGAGCCCCAGGTCCAGCTGCAGTCCCAGCTGGGGCAGCCAGCGCAGCGACAGCTCAACCGGGGGGTGTTGCCACAACCACAGCCCAACAGCCACCTGGGCCAGGGCGGCCGCCAGGGCAGCGGCACGAACCCGGTTGGCCTCTCCGCTCAACAGGGGCAGCAGCACCGCGGCCACCACCGGAATCAACAACAGCAACAGCAAGGTCATCGGTTTCTCCTCAACGGGCCAGTAGCCAGGCGGCCATCACCAACACCCCCAGCACCAGCGACAGGGCGTAGGCCTGGGAATTGCCGCTTGTGGTGAGGCTCAGCTTGCGGGCGCCGGCCATGGCGGCCTGACCGCTGCCGCTGCTGAAGCCATCCACCAGCTGGGCATCACTCCAGGCGCTCAGGCGGGCCAGACCCACAACCAGGGCGACGACGGTGCGGTGATAAAAGCTCTCGGTGTGCATGTCCTCGGCCAGCCAGTGCTGGATGCCCCCCAGACCCGAGGGCAGTTCGGCCAGCGGGTGCGGCCGCAGGTAGAAGAACAGGGAGCTGCCCGCACCCAACAGGGTCGAGACCAGCAACGGCCAGGCGAGAGGACCCCAGCCGGGCACAGGTGTGAGCTGATAGACGCCGATGTGCACCAGCAACTGGGGGATGTGCAGCACAAAACCCATCAACACCAGGGTGGGCAGCACCATCAACCACAGCACCTCGGGTGAGCGCACCGTGAACGGTTTGGGCACGCCCCCCCAGATCAGGCCAAACACCCGCATCAGCGAGGCGCTCAGCAGGGCATTGGTGATCAGCACCAGCGCACCGAGCACCACCGGCAGGCGGCTGGAGGCGGTCAGCTCCAGCAATTCGCGCAGGGCGGCAAACCCGCCAAACGGCGGCAGGGCCATCAGACCGGCTGCACCGCTGAGAAAGGCCAGTCCCACCAGTGGTCGCCGGCTCCACAGCCCCCCCAGCTGGGTCAGGTCCTGGGTGACATTGCTGATCACGATGGTGCCGACCGCCATCAGCATCACCGCCATCGGCAGCGGGTAAACCAGCATCAGGTGGTCGGCGACGTTGATGCCGCCCAGTCCGACGGCCACAAACAACAGGCCCAACCAGCTGCTGACCAGAAAGCTCATCGCCCGTTTGACGTCGATCTGCCCCAGGGCGATCAGGGCTGCCACCAGGGCTGTGGTGCCGCCCACCACCACCAGCACGGCCTGGGCCAGGGGGCTCAGTTCGATCAGGGGTTCAAGCCGCAGCAGCACCCAGGCGCCGCCGATCACCACCACCGAATTGCGCAGAACCGTCGAAGGCAGCGGGCTTTCCATGGCCTCGTCGAGCCACAGGTGAAGGGGGATCTGGGCGCATTTGCCCATGGGACCGGCGATCAGGGCCAACAGGATCAGCTGAAAGCCAACGGGCAGGGACTGGCCGTTGTTGGCCAGATCAGCAGCCCAGCCCTGCAGGCCATGGAAGTTCCAGGTGCCGGTCACCGGCAGCAGGGCGATGACACCGGCCAGCAGCACAATGTCGCCGATCCGCTTGGTCAAAAAGGCGTCGCGGGCCCCTTTGACCACCAGGGGCTGGTTGTACCAGGTGCCGACGATCACGTAAGTGCCGATGGTGAGCAGCTCCAGCAGCACATAGCTGAAAAACACCGAATCGGTCAGCACCAGGCCGCACAGGCCCGACTCAAAGAAGCTGAGGGCGCCAAAGAACCGCGGCCAGCCCCAGTCCATTTCGAGGTACCCGATCGAAAAGATCTGCACCAGCACGTGCAGGCCGGTGATCACCGTCATGGCGATCAGGGCCGGTTCGCTGATCAGACCGTCAAAGCCGACCCGCAGCCCCGCGGTTGACAGCCAGGTCCAGCCAAATGTCGGCGGCGCGTAGATCGCCGCCGCTCCAGCAGCCGAATTGTTGTGCAGGCTCAGCAGGGCCAGCAGGCTGTGACCGAAGGCCAAGGTCACCATCAAAAGATTGATGTACCCGCTGGGACGGGGGCCTGTGCGCTTGATCAGACCAGGGGACCACAGCAGGCTGAAGGCTGCACCCACCAACGGGTACAGCGGGATCAGCCAGGCAGTCCCTATCCAGGACAGGGTCATGGAGCCACGGCACGGGCGAAGTCAGGGGAATGTAGAAATCCCAGATCGGCCTTGGGGCTTGCATTCGAGAGTCTTTTCCTATCTCCCGCCCAAGTGATTCTTATCGACAGCAAAGAGCCCCACAGCCTGCTGGCCATGGGGCTTGATGGATCGTCCACAGGTGTGGGCTTTGAGCGCAATAGCCCAGTGACTCAGGCAGCTGTCTCAGCCGAAGCGACGGCGACCATCGTTGAATCCGCTGAAGCCACCGCCCTCGCTGCCGCTGCTCTGGCTCAGCTTCCAGACGTTGCGGCTGACGCGCCGGGCTTTGAGGCCACCCCGCTCGACCACGGCGGCCCCGGGACGGGCACCCATCAGATAGGTGACCTCAGCGGTGCTCAGCGGTGCTCCGGTTTTGAGGGCGAGGTCGGTGAGCTCGAGCCGGTTGCGCAGGGCGCCGGGATCGCAGGCACCAGCGTCTTCTCCCTCGGTCCAGACCCAGGGCAGCTCGCCATTGGCGGCCATCTTTTGCAGCAGACCCATGCCCACCAACGCCAGGGCCTGTTCGGGGCGCACCTCGTCTGTTTCCGGTTGAACCGGGACCGAGCTGTTGGCGGTGCCGTTGGACACAGGGCGCTTGGCAGCCATGGCGTTGAAAATGGGGATGGGCGGAAGCTACCGGCTGTGGACCGGGACGCAAGGGCAGGGCCGTAGAGTCAGCCGGCTTCTGCGGCCGGTGAGCGCAGATCCAACCACCCCAGGAGCTGCCGAGTCCTTGGCCGAGTCCAACCCCAGGAGACGTGCGAGGTCGGTGCAGGTCACCGGCACCGACCTGGGTCTGGGCATTGCAAGGGCAGCGGGCGTCGACCCGTTGCATCCGTCGGCTGCCAGCTGCGTGATCACCACCGACAGCGAGACCTCGCGCTTGGCGCGCGAGTCGAGTCATGTCGAGTCGATCGAGCTGCGCACCTACGTGTTTCTGGACAGCCTGCAGCCCCAGCTGGCCGCCTACATGGGCACGGTCAGCCAGGGCTTTCTGCCGATCCCTGGTGATGCCTGCCTCTGGCTCGAGGTCTCGCCCGGTATGGCTGTGCACCGGGTCACCGACATCGCCCTCAAGGCCAGCACCGTTCGCCTCGGTCAGATGATCGTCGAGCGGGCCTTTGGCTCCCTGGCGCTGTACCACCGGGACCAGAGCAACGTGCTCCACTCGGGCGACGTGGTGCTCGAGGCGATCGGCAGCAGCGTCAACCACCGCAGCCGCTGTGAGGTCAGCTGGACTGAGATCATCCGCGCGATCACACCCGACCACGCGGTGCTGATCAATCGCCAGAACCGCCGCGGATCGATGATTCAGGCGGGCATGAGCATGTTCATTCTCGAAACCGAGCCCGCGGGTTACGTGCTGATCGCCGCCAACGAGGCCGAAAAGGCCTCGAACATCACTGTGGTCGATGTCAAGGCGGTGGGCGCCTTCGGCCGTCTGACCCTGGCCGGCCGCGAAGGCGATGTCGAAGAAGCTGCCGCCGCCGCCATGCGGGCCATCAACCAGGTCAACCGCTCAGCCAAGGGCTGAGGCAAGACCCAGCACCGCCCGCAGTTCGTCGGCCATCTGCCGTGCAGCCTTGCCGCGGCTGCCCAGCCTGCGCCGCAGGTGATCACCCAGCTCGGCGTAGGTGCAACCGGCCTCACGCACCCAGAAGATCGGGTCATAGCCACTCCCCTGGCCCTGGGGTTCGTGCAGGATCTCACCCCGGCAGATGCCCTGGGCTTCGAGCACGGTGGTGCCGTCGGGCCCGGCCAGGGCCATGGCGCTGTTGAAGCTGGCGCTGCGGTACGGGGTGTCGCCCAGTTCGCCCAGCAGGCGGGCGATGCGCGCCTGATCGCTGGCCGCATAGCGGGCCGACAAGATGCCAGGGGCACCGCCAAGGGCGTCGACCTCAAGCCCTGAATCGTCGGCCAGGGCCCATTGGCCGGTCAGCTGGGCGACAGCCTCTGCCTTGAGACGGGCATTGGCCAGGTAGGTGCTGCCGGTCTCCTCGATGTCGAGTCCCTGGGGCTGCTGCCGCACCTCGAGCGGCAGATCGCTGAGCATGGCGGCGATTTCAGCCACCTTGTGGGGATTGCCACTGGCGATCACCAGAACGACCAAGGCTGCGGCGGCAGAGGCCCCACATTGTGTCGCAACGGCCTCGTTGGCCCCAAGCGGCACCGGCCACAAGGGTTGGAACCGGCTGGGTTGAACAGTCCACCCCCCGAACAGGTCCGGAGGTACCGGTTCCACCAAAACAGTAGGAATGGCGTCGGGTTTTGTCGTGTTCTGTCATCCGTCAATCAGCAGCCGCTGACCGGCAGGCGAACTAGCTTGAAGCCTTGAGATCTGCAGGATGGCCGATGGATTCCACCCTGGTGCTGCAGAACCTGCTGTCCCCCCCGGTGCTGTTCTTCGGCCTGGGCCTGCTGTCGGTGATGTTGCGATCGGATCTGGAGATTCCCTCGCCTCTCCCCAAGCTGTTTTCGCTCTATCTGTTGCTGGCTATCGGTCTCAAAGGGGGCCTGGAACTGCAGCACAGCGGCCTTGATCGCCTGGTCCTGCTGACCATCGGTGCGGCGCTGGCGATGGCCCTGCTGGTGCCAATCACCAGTTTTCTGCTGTTGCGCACCCGCTTTGACACCTACAACGCGGCGGCGCTGGCTGCTGCCTATGGCTCGATCAGCGCTGTGACCTTCATCACCGCTGAAACCTTTCTCGGGTCCCTGGCTGTTCCCTTTGATGGCTTCATGGTGGCAGCCCTGGCGTTGATGGAGTCGCCGGCGATCATTATCGGCCTGCTGCTGGTGCGGCTGACAGCACCCCGTGGCGACAATCCAGAACTGAACTGGGGCTCGCTGCTGCACGAGGCCTTTCTCAACAGTTCAGTGCTGGTGCTTGTGGGTTCGCTGTTGATCGGTGTGCTCAGCGCGGCCTACAGCCCTGCGGGCATGGCCAAGATGTCGCCCTTCACCGATCAATTGTTCTACGGAGCGCTTAGCTTTTTTCTGCTGGATATGGGCATCGTGGCCGGCCAGCGGTTGCGCGAACTGAGGGCCACCGGTGGCTTCCTGATCGCCTTTGCGCTGCTGTCGCCGCCTGTGCATGCGGCGGTTGGTCTGCTGGTGTCCCTGCTGCTGCACCTGCCCCAGGGTGATGCCCTGTTGTTCATGGTGCTGTGCGCCAGCGCCAGCTACATCGCCGTGCCCGCGGCCATGCGCATGACCGTGCCCCAGGCCAATCCAAGCCTGTACATCACCTCGTCTCTGGGACTGACCTTTCCCTTCAACATCGTCGTCGGCATTCCTTTGTATATGGCCGCCGTGCAGCGCCTCATTCCTGCCGCCTGATCCGATGAACCGCCTTGATCTGATCGTCAGCGAACGGGAGCTCGAGCGTCTGTGCGCGGCTCTGACCAACGCCGGAGCCCCTGGCTACACCGTTTTGCGCCACGTCACCGGCCGCGGGCATGGCGGCACTGTCTCCGAGGGCATGGAGTTCAGCGGTGTGGGGGCCAATGCCCATGTGATCGTCTTCTGCGAAGCCGCCGCCCTGGGGGCGATCCGTGATGCGGTCAAACCTCTGCTCGCCTACTACGGGGGCGTGGGTTTCGTCTCGGACGCCCAGCTCCTGTAAGCACTGTTGCGCTTGACACCAAGCTGAAGCCCTGTCAGGGACTCCTGCGCAAGCATTGCCTAACGATTTGTGATCGACTGATCAGCCGTGCTTATCGAAGCGCCCCAGGAACGGTGATGGTCGCCGCGCCCCAAATGTCTTGACGGGGGGAATGGCGTCAGAGCAAGGTTGTTGGCGAACATTCCACCCCCCTCCTCCAGGAGCAGGTAATGGCAAACGAAACCATGGGCATCGCCCTCGGCATGATCGAGACCCGCGGTCTGGTTCCCGCGATCGAAGCGGCTGACGCCATGACCAAGGCTGCCGAAGTGCGCCTGATCGCCCGCGAATTCGTCGGCGGTGGCTACGTCACCGTGATGGTCCGTGGCGAAACCGGTGCTGTCAACGCCGCTGTGCGTGCCGGCGCCGATGCATGCGAGCGCGTGGGCGATGGCCTGGTGGCTGCCCACATCATTGCTCGCCCCCACCGTGAAGTGGAACCTGCCCTGGCTGGCAGCGCCGGCTTCGTGGGTTCGAAGGACTGAGCTCGGTTGATCAACGTCTCAGCCAGGACCTGAGCTGAGCTGTTGGTTCTGATCTCATCCCTTCACCCGACCCAACCGGAGAACCTCCATGAGCAAGAAGTACGACGCCGGGGTCAAGGAGTACCGCGACACGTATTGGACTCCTGATTACGTCCCCCTCGACACCGACCTGTTGGCCTGCTTCAAGTGCACCGGCCAGGAAGGTGTGCCCAAGGAAGAAGTGGCTGCCGCTGTTGCCGCTGAATCCTCGACCGGTACCTGGTCCACCGTGTGGTCCGAGCTCCTCACCGATCTCGATTTCTACAAGGGCCGTGCCTACCGCATCGAAGACGTTCCTGGTGACAAGGAATCCTTCTATGCCTTCATCGCTTACCCCCTCGACCTGTTCGAAGAAGGTTCGGTGACCAACGTGCTGACCTCCCTGGTCGGCAACGTGTTCGGCTTCAAGGCCCTGCGCCACCTGCGTCTGGAAGACATCCGCTTCCCGATGGCCTTCATCAAGACCTGCATGGGTCCCCCGAACGGCATCCAGGTCGAGCGCGACCGGATGAACAAGTACGGCCGTCCCCTGCTGGGTTGCACCATCAAGCCGAAGCTCGGCCTGAGCGGTAAGAACTATGGCCGTGTGGTGTATGAGTGCCTGCGTGGCGGTCTCGACTTCACCAAAGACGACGAAAACATCAACTCCCAGCCCTTCCAGCGCTGGCAGAACCGTTTCGAGTTCGTTGCTGAAGCCGTTCGCTCCGCCCAGGAAGAAACCGGCGAGAAGAAGGGTCACTACCTGAACTGCACCGCCGCCACTCCTGAGGAGATGTACGAGCGGGCCGAGTTCGCCAAGGAACTCGGGCAGCCGATCATCATGCACGACTACATCACCGGTGGCTTCACAGCCAACACCGGTCTGGCGAAGTGGTGCCGCAAGAACGGCATGCTGCTGCACATTCACCGCGCCATGCACGCGGTGATCGACCGTCACCCCAAGCACGGCATTCACTTCCGTGTGCTGGCCAAGTGCCTGCGTCTCTCGGGTGGCGACCAGCTGCACACGGGTACCGTGGTCGGCAAACTCGAAGGTGACCGTCAGTCGACCCTCGGTTACATCGACCAGCTGCGCGAATCGTTCGTTCCTGAAGATCGCAGCCGCGGCAACTTCTTCGATCAGGACTGGGGTTCCATGGGCGGCGTGTTCGCCGTGGCCTCCGGTGGTATTCACGTCTGGCACATGCCGGCCCTGGTCGCCATTTTTGGTGACGACTCGGTGCTGCAGTTCGGTGGTGGTACCCACGGTCACCCCTGGGGTTCAGCTGCTGGTGCGGCTGCCAACCGCGTGGCTCTCGAAGCCTGCGTCAAGGCACGCAATGCCGGCCGTGAAATCGAGCGCGAAGGCCGCGACATCCTGACGGAAGCAGCCAAGCACAGCCCTGAGCTGGCAATCGCCCTCGAGACCTGGAAGGAGATCAAGTTCGAGTTCGACACCGTCGACAAGCTCGACGTTCAGTGATCATCAGCTGCATGGTCTGCCCGAACCATCTGTTCGCAGGTGGTCCTCTGACAGATCTGATGCGGCCGAGTTGTGTCATGGCCTGAGTCTCCACCCGAGGTTCAGGCCCAACCATTCCATTCACCCCAAGGTTTCCCATGCCCTTCAAGAGCACCGTGGGTGACTACCAAACAGTCGCCACCCTGGAGACATTCGGCTTCCTCCCGCCGATGACCCAGGACGAGATCTACGACCAGATCGCCTACATCATTGCCCAGGGTTGGAGCCCGCTCGTTGAGCACGTCCACCCCAGCCGCTCCATGGCCACCTATTGGTCCTATTGGAAGCTGCCCTTCTTCGGTGAGAAGGACCTGAGCGTGATCGTCAATGAGCTCGAGGCTTGCCATCGCGCTTACCCCGATCACCATGTGCGTCTGGTGGGCTACGACGCCTACACCCAGAGCCAGGGTTCTTGCTTTGTTGTGTTCGAGGGCCGCTGATTCTTCAGCGTTTCTGAGAACTCTTGGTCTTGCGGTCCCGACGGCGTCGGGACCCATGGCTTTGTTCATGGCAGCACGGGCAATTGCGCCGTGCTGCAAATCCTTCGCACATTCATTTGACGGGCGGACATGGCCAGTACATCCAGCCGGGAAGCAGCGCTCGAGCGGCGCAAGGCCCTCACCACGGGTGGCAAAAAGGCCGCCAGTCGGTTCACCTCTGCCCCCAATCGGGTGCGTTCGGCCAACGATGCCCGCCCCAGTCGCACCGTTGTTGAACCAGCGGTGATGACCACCCCCCCTGCGGCTTCCGCCGCTGCCGTGCCGGCAGCCCCCGCAGCCCGGGCCCGCTCTGCATCGCTGAGTGCTCCGTCCTCGCCTCGACAGGTGAGCGCCCACAAGGTGAGCAATCCCAGCCGTGACCTGGTGCTGGCCCGCCGCGAAGCCCTGAGTCGCGGCGGAAAGCGCGCCAGCACCTCCCGCGATCGCACCCGTACCGATCTCGCCCGTACGACTGCTCAAGTCGCGCAGCAGGCCGCTGCAGCTCCTGCCGAGGCTCCTGCCAAGCCTTGCCGTTGTCAGGATCAGGGGTTCAATAGCCGCGCCAATGGCCGCGATGTTGCCCCCCGGCTGAGTCTTGGTACACCCGCCGACACCGCCAACGCTTCAAGCCGCCGCAGCCAGCAACGCAAGGGGACGGCCCAGCACAACTCCAGCCGTGCCCTGGTCCTGGCTCGTCGTGAAGCCATGTCGAAGCGCGGCAAGTCAGCCAGCACGGGCAGCAAAAGCGGTGCCGCTGCCGTTGTGCGCCAGATCAATCCCGATTTGAACGGCCGCGAATTGGCCCAGAAGGTCCGCGAGCTCAAGAGCCGCAGTGGCTCTGCAGGCTCCAGCCGTAGTGGTGGTACCCGCCCCACCGGTCCGAATCGTCACGGCGCCAAGCAGAGTGCCGCCGCAGATGCCCATTGGAAGGTCGGTGTCAGCCAGACGGCGGCTGGCCAGTTGGTGACCGGAACCCAGGCCAACCGCTCGGCCAAGACCACTGGCAATGAAGCTGCCACCTGCCGAGCCATCACCGGCACCGAATACCTGGGTGCCGAAGTGTTCCAGTCGTTCTGCAACACCACACCTGCC
Organism: Cyanobium sp. C1_MAG_00004; assembly: GCA_027486935.1. Lineage (GTDB taxonomy): Bacteria > Cyanobacteriota > Cyanobacteriia > PCC-6307 > Cyanobiaceae > RGUW01. Next base: position 24,698 of record JAIXOF010000101.1, read on the forward strand.
GCAACCCAGCCGGCCAAGGTGCGTGTCACGGCCACCAGCCATGGCAACCGCGTTACCGGCAACGAAGTCGGTCGCTCTGAGAAGGTAACCGGCGACGAACCCGGTACCTGCAAATCGATCACTGGCACCGAGTACGTCTCGGCCAACCAGTCGGCCGCCTACTGCGGCACTACGGCCCAGACACCGCGCAAGGTGGGTCAGAGCCAGACCCTGGGTGGTCAGCCTGTCTCGGGTGTAATGGTCGGCCGTTCCAGCAAGGTCACTGGCGATGAGGCCGGCTCGGGCCTGCAGCTCACTGGGGACCAATATCTGGGCTCCGAACCTCCGACCGCCGGTCGCGCCCCCAGCAAGGTCGCCAGTCAGCAGACCCTGCGGGGCACCGGCGTGACCGGTACCGCCGTTGGACGGAGCGAACGTGTGACCGGGGATGAACCCGGCAGCTGCCGCAACATCACGGGCGACGAATACATCGGCTTTCAGCAGTACAACCAGTTCTGCGGCTCCCAGCCGGCTGCGGAAGCCCCCAAGGTCGGCTTCAGCGTCACCAATCGTTCCCTGATTGTGAGCGGAACCCGCACGGGCCGCTCTGAGAAGGTCACCGGTGATGAACCAGGCACCTGCAAGGTGGTCACCGGCACCCCTTACGCCGGGCTCGAGCAGGCCAGCAACTACTGCTCGACTGGGTCTGTGCGCAGCATTCGTGAGCGCACACCCGTTCGCGGCTCGAATCGCCTGAGTGGCATTCAACCGGGCATCGGCGGCAGCCTCACCGGTGCTGACCGTGGAGCCTGCGAGGACATCACCGGTACCCCCTATGTGGGTGCCGATCAGATGATCGAGGCCTGCGGTGCAGCCAGCAGCGAGGACCCTGACTTTCCCCAGGTTCTGGAGCAGGCTCCCTGGCAGCGCTTCAGTGTCCAGTCGCCCGCCCGCGTCGCCCACACAGCCCGGGCCCGTGGTGGATCGGTGACCGGCACCTCCTACGAACAGGGCAACCGGATTACTGGCCCTTTTGATCTGGCCGGTGACAAGGTCACCGGCACCGAACAGTTCCGTTTTGACCGGCGCGGCGCCCAGCTGTCACGCGGTCCGATCGAGCTGGCACCCGTTCACCAAGTTGCGGTTGAAGACCAGCGCCCCACTTCCCGTGTCACCGGCGAGGGTATCTCGGCCGGACTCCGTATCACTGGCGATGACTGGGATCGCGGTGAGCGCGTCACCGGCACCGAGGGAGCTTCGGCCCGTCGCCGCAACCCAACCCGCACCGGCCCCATGGCGGCCATGGCGATGCGCACCAACAACAAGCGCAACGACGATGTGCCTGAACCCGTGAGCCGGGTCACCGGTTCCAGCGGCAACACCCTGGCCGGTTCGCTGATCACGGTCTCGGGCGGAGCCCGCGGTTGATCGACTGATGCGCCGTCCCCTGGCCACGACCAACCCATCCCTGGCGCCGACGGCACCCCGCCGTCGGCCTGGCGTGCCGTCTGCGCCTGACCAGATTGCTCAGGTCCTGAGCGAACCTGCTCAGCCGGCTGCGGCCCTTGGTCGCGTGCGGCCGATGCGTGCCCCGCGCCCCAGCCCTCCTGGAGTTGCTGGGCGCTTGCATCCATTGACTGATGCAAGGGCCAATGCAGCCCTGCAGCAGTACGAGAGTCAGGTCAAGGACAGCTTCGACAAGATCGTGCCTGTGCTCAAGCGGATTGCCGCTCTGCAGCATGAATCGACCTTCATCGAGCAGGCCCAACAGCTGGCGCGTCAGGAGTTCGGCTTTACCCTTCCCCTCCCCATTCTGGAGACCGCTTGGGTCAGTCAACTGGACATGCGAACTCTGTTCGCCTGGTGCGTGTTCGAGACCTATGAGCACACCAGTGCAGGGTTCTTCGAGCAGGACCCCCTGGGCGGCCAGCCCGGCAGTGATGCGGCCAAAACCTTCAACCTGTTTCTGCTGTCCTGCGGTTTCCACCTGCTCGACATCACCCCCTGCGCCGACGGCCGTTTGGCCCATGCGATCGCCTACGCCCTGCGACTGCCCTTTGCTTCGGTGCGCCGACGCTCCCATGCCGGGGCCCTGTTTGACGTTGAAAACACCGTCAACCGTTGGGTCAAGACCGAGCACCGTCGCTATCGCGAGGGGGTTCCCAACAGTGCCCATGACGACACCCGCTATTTGAAGGTCGTCCTCTATCACTTCAGCTCAAAAGACCCCAGTCACGAGGGCTGTGCCGCCCATGGCAGTGATGACGCTCTCGCCGCCAGCAGTGGCCTGGCCCGCCTGAACGATTTCCAGCAGGCCGTCGAGAACAGCTTTTGCTGTGGGGCCTCGGTTGATCTCCTGCTTCTGGGGATCGACACCGACACCGATGCCATTCGTGTTCACGTTCCGGGAATGGATGGCAGCACCAACCTTCAACGTTGGTTGGATGCCACCGATGTGTATGCCGAGACTGCCGGCATGACGGTCGAGCAGGCAAGGGCGGCGGTTGAGCGCATGGTCCAAGACGCGGCTGCCGCCACACCCGATCCCGGCATGGTTCGTCTGATCAGCCGACTGTTGGAGAACAACATGTCGCAGCTCGATTATGTGCGCCAGTTTCATCAAGGCGCTTACAGCGATGCGGGCCATGCCGAGCGTTTCATCGGTGTCGGGATCGGCTTTAAAGAGGTTCACCTGCGCAACCTCACCTACTTCGCTTACATGGACACGGTTGAAGAAGGGGCTCCTGATCTCGATGTTGGTGTCAAGATTTTCAAGGGACTCAATGTCTCCCGCGGCTTGCCTGTGCCAGTGGTTGTTCGTTTCGACTACAACGGTCAGGTTCCAGGCGCCCGTGAACGGGCGGTCGAGCGAGCCCAGCGTGTGCAGGCTGCGATTGAGCAGCGTTACAGCGACCTGGTGCAGCAGGGCCTGATGCATGCCCTGCTGACCGTGCGGGATCAGGAACGCCACTGCCCTGCGGAAGCGGTAGGTTCCACCATCAACTTCGCGAGCACTGGAGGGCACTGAGATGTTGATCTGCAAGGTCGTCAAACCCCTGGTCTCCACCAATCGCATTCCCGATTTCGAACACAAGCACCTGCTGGTCGTCCTCGACGGCAGCACCCAAAAGGTTGCTGTCGATGCGGTCGGTTGCATACCCGGCGACTGGGTGATCTGCGTGGGCAGTTCTGCCGCCCGCGAAGCCGCCGGTAGCAAGTCCTATCCCAGTGACCTGACGATCGTCGGGATCATTGATCACTGGGATCCTGAGGCTGCCAAACCCACTGCACCACAAGCCGGATCGGTTGTCGCGCCGTCCCCAGGGGGTGCCAGGTAATGGAGATCATGCAAGTCACCGGTTCCCTGGTGTGCACCCAACGTGTCGGTGGTCTCAAGCACTGGAATCTGCGGGTACTCCGTACGGCCAAAGGCAAGCTCAACGTGGCTGTCGACCCCGTTGGCGCCTCCCCCGGCAACTGGGTCTTCACCGCCAGCGGCTCAGCAGCACGCTTTGCCTGTGGCGATCCCGATACGTACACCGATCTCACGATCGGCGGAATCATCGATTTCTGGGAGCCGGATGGTTAAGGGCGCATCCCGCGTTCTGAACGTTTCTGCTCCCTCGCTTCCGTCCTACCGCCATGGCCACACCTTCCAAGCCCTCTGCCGCGTCCCATGGCCCGGCCGCAGCGGCCGCCGCTGGTGCCACCCCTGCAAAAGTCTCTGCAGTTCCTGCAGACGCCAAGGCCAGCACGGCCCAACCCCAGGCGCCGGCCGTCAAGGCCGTCACTCCCGAGGTGTTGCCCGCTGCCACCAGCACAACCCGTGCCACCAGCCGCGCCTCTGCCTCAAGGGCCACATCCAGCCGTAGCACCACTCGCAGCAGCAGCGCCCGCAGCAGCGGCGTCCCCAACAGCAGCAGTGGCCGTGGCGGCCGTGGCATCACACCTCCCTCGAATTCTCCCTCCAGCACTCCGATGGCTTCCAACATTCAGGGCGTCGCCCTCGGCATGATCGAAACCCGTGGCCTGGTGCCGGCGATCGAGGCGGCTGACGCCATGACCAAGGCGGCCGAGGTGACCATGGTTGCCCGCGAGTTCGTCGGTGGCGGTTATGTGACCGTGTTGGTGCGCGGCGAAACCGGTGCCGTCAACGCCGCCGTGCGTGCCGGTGCCGATGCCTGCGAGCGCGTTGGCGACGGCCTGGTGGCGGCCCACATCATTGCGCGCCCCCACAGCGAAGTCGAGTCTGTGCTGGGCAGCGCTGGTAACCGACGCGCTTGATCATCATGGGCGCCGTTCATCCGCGCGTCCTCGGCATCCTGGGCCGCGCCCTGAGCCTTGAGCTCACTGCGGTCCAGCAGTACATGACCCAGGCGTCCCTGTTGGAGCTTTGGGGTGATCACGATTCCGCAGCGCGCTTTCGCCGCGAAACCGTCGAAGAGCTGCGCCACGCCGAAACGTTGGTGCAGCGCATGCTGGCTCTGGGTGCGGCACCCGCTGCCTCCCAGCTGCGGCCTGTCACCCTCGCGGCCGATCTGGGTGGTCTGTTACGTCAGAATCTGGCACTCGAGCAGGATCTGATCCACCTCTATGCCGAGGCTGTTCGCTTCACCCTGCTGATCGGGGACCAACACTCCTGTGACCTGTTCACAGCCCTCCTCGACGACGAGGAGCATCACCTGCGACAGCTGAGGGACTGGCTGGCTGACCGCCCCCGCGAGTCAGGCTTTTCCGGCAACCCCGACAGGGACCCTCACGCCCGTGCCACCTTCTAACCCCGTCGATCGCCGCCCCGCTGGTGCAGTCCTTGAGTGAAGCCCTGCCGTTACCGCTGCAATTCACCTGGCTGATCCCGATCTACGGCTTCAGCGGCATGCTCCTGTCGCTGCCCTGGGCGACCGGGTGGATCAAGCGCAACGGCCCCCGGCCTGCTGCCTATCTCAATCTGCTGGTCACCCTGTTGGCTGTCCTGCACGGCAGCCTGGTCATTCGTGATGTTCTCGCGATCGGTCCCCAGCACCTTGACTTCGTCTGGTTCAATGCCGCCGACCTGACCCTGCGCCTTGGGTTTGACCTTTCATTGACCAACCTGGCCGCACTCGAGCTGGTCACCACCATGAGCCTGGTCTGCCAGGTCTACGCCCTGGGTTACCTGGACAAGGAGTGGTCCCTGGCCCGTTTCTACGCGTTGGTGGGGTTCTTTGAAGGGGCCATGAGTGGGGTGGTGCTGAGCAGCAATCTCTTCCTGAGTTATTTCCTGCTGGAGATGCTCACCCTCTCCACCTATCTGCTGGTCGGGTTCTGGTATGCCCAACCCCTGGTCGTCACGGCCGCCAGGGATGCGTTTCTGACCAAGCGGGTCGGTGATGTGCTGCTGCTCATGGGTGTGGTCGCCCTGGCTGCCTGGACCGGTTCACTCGAGTACAACGATCTGTACGACTGGGCCTCTGAGAATGCATCCACGGGCGCGATCGCTCCGCTGGCCGGCACCCTGCTGGGCCTGGGTCTGATTGCCGGTCCCATCGGCAAATGCGCCCAGTTCCCCATGCACCTCTGGCTGGATGAGGCGATGGAGGGACCCAACCCGGCCTCGATCCTGCGCAATTCGGTGGTGGTGACCTGCGGGGCAGTCGTGCTGATGAAATTGATGCCGGTTGTGGCACCCCTTTCCCCTCTGGCGACCCAGGTGCTGCTGGTGGTCGGCAGCATCAGTGCCATCGGCGGCGCCCTGGTTGCCCTGGCCCAGGTCGACCTGAAACGGGCTTTCAGCTACTCGACCACGTCCTACCTGGGCCTGGTGTTCATCGCCATCGCCCTGCAGCGTCCCGGCCTGGCTCTTCTGCTGCTGTTGGCCCACGGCCTGGCCCGCGCCCTGCAGTTCATGGGCGTGGGCAGCATCATTGCGACCACGAATTGCCAGGACCTCAGCGAACTGGGGGGCATCGGCACCCGCATGCCAGCAACCCTGCTGGCGTTTGTGGTTGGTGGGGCCGGCGTGGTGGGGCTGTTCCCCCTGGGCACGTTCTGGTGCTTCGCTCTGATGCTCAATACCCTGCTGCCCGCCTCGCCGCTGTTAGCAACGGTCTTTCTGCTGACCAATGCGCTCACCGCCGCCAATGTCGTGCGAGTGGTCCGCTCGGTGTTTGGGGGAAGCCCCACTCCCAAATGCAGGCGCACCCCTGAATGCAACTGGTTGATGGCGCTGCCGATGGTCAGCCTGACTGTCCTGGTGCTGCTGTTGCCCTGGATCATGCAACGGTTCGATCCGGTGCCGGGCATCGGTTCGTTCCCCCTGCCCGTTGCCCTGGGTGTGGCCGGCAGCGCTGCCGCTGGCGTGGTCGTCGGCAGCCTGCTGCCCCAGGATCAGTTCTGGTCACGGGCCACCACCCCCTGGCTGCGATTGCTGCAGGACCTCCTGGCCTACGACTTCTACACACCCGAGATCTACCGCCGCACGATCGTTGCGCTGGTGGCCTCCTTAGCGCGCATCACCCTGTGGGTGGACCGGATCCTGATCAAGGGATTGGTCGATGGGCTCGGGAGACTGTCCCTTGTCACCGCCGAGGGGCTCAAACTCACGGTCAGTGGCCAACTGCAGAGCTACGTGTTGACCGTGATCGCAGCCCTGCTGTTGCTGTTGGGGAGCCTCCAATGGCTGAGGGGAGCCTGAACTGATGCTGCTCTCCTCCCTGCTGTTGATCCCGTTTGTCGGGTCGTTGGTCGTGCTGCTGTGGCCGGGTGGGCCCAGCCCCCAGCGCCTGCGGCTCGTAACGATTCTGATCCTGGTAGCCCAGCTGCTGGTCAGCCTCGGGGCGATTGCGCTGTTTGATCCAACGGCCCCCGGCATGCAATTGCAGGAACTGCATGCCTGGGTACCGGGCATCGGCCTGGATTACGCCCTGGGCATCGATGGGCTCTCACTGCCGCTGGTGCTGATCAACGCTGCCTTGACCCTGGTTTCGGCGGTGATCACCCGCGACATCGACAAGCGCCCGCGCATCTATTTCGCCATGCTGCTGCTGATCAGCGGTGCCGTGAATGGTGCATTTCTGGCCGAGAACCTGTTGCTCTTCTTCCTGTTCTATGAGCTTGAACTGATCCCGCTGTGGCTGCTGATCTCGGTTTGGGGTGGGGCCAACCGGGCCTATGCCGCCACCAAATTTCTGATCTTCACTGCCGTGTCGGGCATGTTGATCCTTGGCGCGTTTCTGGGGCTATCCCTGCTGACCGGCACGGTCGATTTCAGCCTGACCCCTGTGCTCTCTGATCGGTTGACGATCGGGGGGCAGCTGCTGCTGCTGATCCCACTGCTGATCGGATTTGGGATCAAGATTCCGTTGGTTCCGTTGCACAATTGGTTGCCCGATGCCCACACCCAGGCGTCGACGCCGTTGTCGGTGCTGCTGGCTGGCGTGTTGCTGAAACTCGGAACCTATGGATTGCTGCGCTTTGGCCTGCAGCTGTTTCCCGAGGCCTGGGCCCGCATTGCCCCTGCCCTGGCGATCTGGGCCGCCTTTTCGGTGCTGTATGGCTCTTTGGCGGCGATCGGCCAGACCGACATGAAGCGCATGGTGGCCTTCAGCTCGGTCGGCCACATGGGTTACGTGCTGTTGGCTGCCGCTGCGGGTACGCCGGTGGCTCTGCTGGGGGCTGTCTTCCAGATGGTCAGCCATGGCCTGATCTCAGCCCTGCTATTCCTGCTGGTGGGGATTGTCTATCGCAAGACCGGAACCAGGGATCTGCAGGTGCTCCATGGCCTGCTCAACCCTGAAAAGGGGTTGCCGCTGACAGGCTCGCTGATGATCGTCGCGGTGATGGCCAGCGCCGGCCTGCCGGGCATGGCCGGCTTCATTTCAGAGTTCCTGGTGTTTCGCGGCAGCATCGGCGTGTTTCCCCTGGCCACCCTGTTGTCAATGGTCGGTTCTGGCCTGACAGCGGTGTACTTTTTGCTGCTGGTCAACCGGGCCTTCTTTGGACGTTTGGCGATCACTCCCCCCAGCGGCGACGCCCAGGTGGATGGGCGTCTCGACGTACGCCTGTCACCCGTTGCCCTGCGGGAGACATTGCCGGCGATTGCCCTGGCTGCAGGGGTGGTCCTGCTGGGATTGTGGCCCGCCAGCCTCGGCCATCTCAGCGAGGCGGCCACCACGGCCATGGGCCTGACCATCGGGGGGGTTGCCTGAGATGCCGGTTATTTCAGCCGATCTGGTTCATGTCGAGCCCTCCCTCAGCTGTGATGAGCTGCAGCGACGCCTGCTGAGCGGCCAGACCCTGCTGGCCGAGAGCAGCGACCATCTGCTCGAGGTCGTCGGGGTGCTCGAAAGTTATGGGGAGGTGCTCGATGCCTACAGCCTGAACCTGATCTACCAGGCGGAGCATCAGTTTCTCAATCCCGTCCCGGTCTTCAAGTACCTCGATGGTGACCTGAGCCCAGCCAAGATCTGGCGCCATCTCAACCACGACCGCATCAACTTCGAGTACGCCGAGTACTGCCAGAAGGCCATGTTCTGGCATGGCACCGGTGGACTGGATGCTTACCTCGACGGTGAAGCCTTTGCCTCGAATTGCCAGGCCATCATCGCCGCCAAACGCCGGCGGGATCCACTCCTGGCCCTGCTGAATCCCCTCTTTCCTGGTTTCCTGCCTGAGCTGATTCGCTCAGCTGCCACCACCCACGCCCTCGGTCAGTTCTGGCGGGTGATGAGCGATCTCTTTCTTGATCTGGCCCGGGCCGAGCGCAGCGGACAGGTCAGCACGATTGCCCATGTGGTCGACTTCATCAAGGAGGGTCTGGTGGCTGCAGCCGCCAATCCGATTACCTATGGGGTCACGATTGCCGGGCAGCACCATTGGGTCCTGCCGCCGGAAGCGGGCCTGACCTTTCTGGTCGATGTGGCGGTCCCCTACGTGGAAGCGGTGTTCCTGCGGGGCATGCCGTTTCTTGGCACCGTCAGCTTCAACGCCCAGGCCCAGCAGATCTCGCCCGATCAGGCCCAATTTGCCTATGGGGCCCTTTATGCCGATCCCCTGCCCAGCATGGGGGCCGGTATCCCCCCCAGTCTGCTGCTGCAGGACATGTACCGCCACCTGCCCGAGCCGTTGCACCAGTGGTACCGCCAGCGCACCCGTGGCGAAGGCGACGTGCGCGTGAAGATCTGCATGAGCTTCCAGAAGTCGATGTTCTGTGTCACCAACGCCGCCATCAACGGCACCATGCCCCATCCGCTCTCGACCACAGACCCGCAGCAGCAGGCCGCCAACGCGGCCTATGCCCTGGCCTGGGCCGACCGCCTGGCGGCAGGTCGCACCGATTGTCTGGCGGCGTAAGTTGACCTGATGGATCAGCCCTGGACGCCAAGGCCCAAGCCCGAGCAGGCCGACCGGCTCGAACGGCGCATCGAGTTTGCCGATTACCAGGAGACGCGCGATTTTCTCGAGCGACTCAACAGCCTCTCCGAGGCCCAGAACCGTTTTGCCGACCTCAGCTTCGGTCGAACGTACGTGAACATCACCGTGCGGCCCACCGACGATGGGGCCACCATTGGCGACGACGACCATCGTTTTGCCGCAGCGATCGACGCCCTGCTTCAGGCCTGATGGATGGGTCTTTGCCCAGCGATGCCCACGCCCCAGGGGACCCAGGTGCCTGCATCAATCTTCAGGACACCTATGACGGCGCCGGCATCGAAGCGGTGCTCGATCAACTCGATCGCGAGCTGATCGGATTGAAGCCGGTCAAGGCCCGCATCCGTGAGATTGCGGCCCTGCTGGTGATTGACAAAGCCCGGGCCGGGCTCGGTCTGCAAACGACTCCGCCCAGCCTGCACATGTCCTTCACAGGACGGCCAGGCACCGGCAAGACCAGCGTGGCCGAACGCATGAGCATGATCCTGCACAAGCTGGGGTACGTGCGCAAGGGACACGTGGTCACCGCCACCCGCGATGACCTGGTGGGTCAGTACATCGGCCACACCGCCCCAAAGACCCGCGAGATGCTGAAGAAGGCCATGGGTGGGGTGCTGTTCATCGATGAGGCCTATTACCTCTACCGACCTGAGAACGAGCGCGATTACGGCGCTGAGGCGATCGAGATCCTGCTGCAGGTGATGGAGAACAACCGCGACGATCTGGTGGTGATCTTCGCCGGCTACAAGGAACGGATGGACGTCTTCTACCAGAGCAATCCGGGTCTGTCGTCCAGGGTCGCCAACCACATTGATTTCCCCGATTACAGCGCCGATGAACTGTTGGCCATCGCCCGCCTGATCCTGGCGGCTGAGCACTACCGCTTCAGCGACGAGGCGACCGCCGCTTTTGGCGAGTACATCCGCCGCCGCATGAAATTGCCCTTTTTTGCCAACGCCCGCTCGATTCGCAATGCGATCGATCGAGCCCGCATGCGTCAGGCGGGTCGGCTGTTCAAACGCATGGGGCAACCCCTGAGTCGTCAGGATCTGATGACGATCGAGGCCGAGGACATCACGGCCTCGCGGGTGTTTTCCGGTGAGCTTGAGGGGCGCGACCGGGCCACACCACTGACCTGATCAACGGGTCCTGATCAACGGACCTGATCAGCGGCGTCTGCGGCTGTCGATCTGCAGCAGATCACGCACCTGTTGCACCTGCCGCGCCAGGGCCGGATCACTGCTGACCTTCTTGTCGATCTGATCGACCGCATACATCACGGTCGAGTGATCTTTGCCGCCGAACACCTCGCCGATGCGGGGCAGCGACAGATCGGTGCACTGCCGCATCAGAAACATGCCCACCTGGCGTGCCTGTGAGACGTTGCGTTTGCGACTGGCGCTGCGCATCTCGTCGGGGCTGACGCTGAACACTTCGGCCACCTTGGTGAGAACCTGGTCCGGGGTGACATCGACATCGCCGCTCACCGGATCGAGCATCGGCGCCACCGATTCGACCGTCATCGGCAGACCGGTGATCGAGACAAAGGCGACCGCTCGGGTGAGAGCGCCCTCGAGCTCGCGAATGTTGGAGGTGAACCGGCCGGCGATGAACTGGATCAGCTCACGCGGCAGGCTCATCTGCTCCTGTTCGGCCTTCTTGTGCAGGATCGCCATGCGGGTTTCCAGGTCGGGGGCCTGGATGTCGGCGATCAGGCCCATCGAAAAGCGGGAGATCAACCGCTCCTGCAGCCTTGGGATCTGGTTCGGCGGCCTGTCGCTGGCGATCACGATCTGACGGCCGGCTTCGTGCAGGGCGTTGAAGGTGTGGAAAAACTCCTCCTGGGTGTATTCCTTGCCTTCAATGAACTGAATGTCATCGACCAGAATCAGGTCGGCGGCCCGGTAGCGATCGCGAAAGGCCTGCATGCCGTCCTTGCGGATCGCCTGAATCAGGTCATTGGTGAAGGTCTCGGTGCTGACATAAAAGACCCGGGCGTCTGGGTCGATCTCGAGCCGGTAGTGACCGATCGCCTGCATCAGGTGGGTCTTGCCCAGGCCCACTCCGCCGCACAGAAACAACGGGTTGAATTCGCGGCCAGGAGCTTCGGCCACCGCCAGGGAGGCCGCGTGGGCCATGCGGCTGTTGGGCCCCACCACAAAGCGGTTGAACACGTATCGGGGGTTCAGGCCGGCGCTCAGGCGGCTGGGCATGTCGCCTAGGGGCTGGGCTGCTGCGGCCGGCCTCTGGGGCTCCTGACCCCGATCCCGTTCACCGGCCGCGGTCGAAGGAGCCCCGGCCCCGGCATCCACCTGGGCATGGCCGTTGGCGGCCTGAACGACCACCGCCACCGGTTGCCCCGCGATGGCACTGGCGGCGGTGGAAATCGCCGTCAGGTAGTTCTTGCGCAACCAGCCACAGGCAAAGCTGTTGGGAGCCTCGAGCTCCAGACGCCCCTGGTCGTAGCCGGTGCAGCGGGCCGGGCGGATCCAGGTCTCAAAGGTCGGCTTGCTGAGGCTGGCCTGGAGATCCTGTTGAACCTGGTGCCACAGCTGTTCACCCTGCTGCACCGACGGCCACAATCACGACAGCCGAATATACGCAGCTCGGCCCTGCCGTTCCGTCATCCATGACACGCTCTGCCTCGAAGTCTTCAGCAAGGCGCCTGGTGCCGTTGCTGGCCACTGGATTGGCCACCGGTCTGGCCCTGTCCGGATGCGGCGGTCGCCTGCCGGGTCTGCCCGGTGGTGGCTGGCGTCAGGAACCCGCTGCGATCAGCGATGCTCCTGCCACGCCGCCCCTGCAGCCCGGCAGCAATGTGATCGTCGATGCGGTGTCGCGGGTGGGTCCCGCGGTGGTGCGGATCGACACGGTCAAGCGCACGATCAATCCCCTGGGCGGCCTGTTTGGCCAGGGGCCCTCGATCCAGCAGCAGCAGGGCCAGGGCTCGGGCTTCATCACCCGCTCGGATGGGGTTGTTCTGACCAACGCCCACGTGGTCGAAGGGGCCAATGAGGTGAGTGTCACCCTGCCCGACGGCCGCAGCTTTAGCGGCAAGGTGCTGGGCAGCGATCCCCTCACCGACGTGGCCGTGGTCAAGCTGGTGGCCAGCCGTTTGCCGGTGGCGCCGTTGGGCGATTCGAGCAAGCTGCGTCCAGGCGAATGGGCGATCGCGATCGGCAACCCGCTCGGTCTCGACAACACCGTGACCGCCGGCATCATCAGCGCCATCCAGCGCACCAATGCCCTCGGCGAGGGGCAAAGGGTGCCCTACATCCAGACCGATGCCGCCGTGAACCCAGGCAACAGCGGCGGCCCGCTGATCAACGACCGGGGCCAGGTGATCGGCATCAACACCGCGATTCGCCAGGCTCCGGGCGCCGGACTCAGCTTTGCCGTGCCGATCAATGTGGCCCGCCAGATCGCGGCCCAGATCCTGGCCCGCGGCTATGCCAGCCATCCGTACATCGGTGTGCGGCTGCAGAGCCTCACGCCCCAGCTGGCCCGCGAGATCAACGCCTCCACCAGCGAATGCCGTCTGCCCGAGGTCAACGGCGTCGTCGTGGTCGATGTGATGGCCGGCAGTCCGGCAGCCAAAGGTGGCCTCAAAAGCTGCGACCTGATCGAAGAGGTGGCCGGCCGAGCGGTGCGCAATCCCTCTGAAGTGCAGCTGGGCGTCGATGGGGCCCGGGTGGATGAACCCTTGGCGTTGCGGGTGCGCCGCGGCGATCAGCGCCTCACCCTGAACCTCCGGCCGGCCGAGCTGCCGCGTCAGGGCTGAGCCGGGTGCCCGCTCAGCCGCGGCTGTTGATCCTGATGGCCCGCGCCCCGGCCCCCCTGCGCTGCAAGAGCCGGCTGGCGCGGGGGGGGCTGGGGCCGCGCCGCGCTGCCACGGTGCAGAGCCGGTTGCTGGCCCACACCCAGCTCGTGCTGGATCAGGCGGCAGCCCAGCAGGGCGCCCGCAGTCGCCTGGCCCTGGCCGGGGCCGGCGCCCGCTGCGGCCGCCGGCTGTTGGCTGGGGCCACCCACCCCGAGCTGGTTCTGCAGGGCGGCGGCGGTCTGGGGTTGCGCATGCAGCGCCAGTTCGCCCTGGGATTTGCCCAGGGATACCGGGCGATTGTCCTGGTCGGCAGTGACCTGCCCCGGCTGGCAGCAGCCGATCTGCAGCAGGCGTTTGCGGCCCTGCAAAGGGAGCCGCTGGTGCTGGGCCCTGCCGACGATGGCGGCTACTGGCTGATCGGTCTGCAACGACCGGCTGCGGCCCTGTTCGCGGGCATCGACTGGGGCGGCCCGCACGTGCTGGCCCAGACCCTGGCCCAGGCCAGGCGCTTGGCCCTGCCGTTCAGCCTGCTGGACCACCAGGCCGACCTGGACCGTGCCTGCGACCTGGTGCCCTGGCGATGATTTCGGTCGTGATTCCGGCGCTCGACGAAGCCGGCCGTCTGCCCCTGTTGCTGGCCGATCTGGCCGCCGATGGCGGCCTGATTGCCGAGGTGATCGTGGTGGATGGCGGCAGTGCCGATGCCACTGGCCAGGTGGCGCGCCTGGCGGGTGCCCGGGTGTTGTCGGCCCCGCCAGGTCGGGGGGCCCAGTTGGTCGCCGGCATCGCCCAGGCCAGCTCGCCCTGGCTGTGGCTGCTGCATGCCGACGCCCGCCTACCCCGCGACTGGCACTGCCGGCTCCAGCCGCTGCTGGTCGCTGCCAAAGCCGATCCTCAAGCGTTGCGGGCGTGGTACGGACGGCTGCGGGTGCAGCTGCCCGGCCCCCACTACCGCCTGCTGGAGTGGACCGTCAGCCTGCGCAGCCGCTGCTGGCAGCGGCCCTACGGGGACCAGAGCCTGCTGCTGACGCGATGGTGCCATGACCAGGTGGGCGGCATCCGACCGCTGCCGTTGATGGAAGACCTCGAGTTCGCCCAGCGCCTGGCCCGGTGCGGCCGGTTCGAGAGTCTGGGCCTGCCGGTGCAGGTCGATGGTCGCCGGTGGCGGCGGCTCGGATTTCTGGGCACGCTCTGGGCCAATGCGGCCCTGCGGCGGGCCTGGCGCAGGGGGGTCTCAGTCCAGGAGCTTCACCGTAAGTATCACGGTGCGTACCAGAACGCGCAGCGTCGCCCCTGGGGTTCCAGCTCCCAGCCCTGGCCTGAATAGAAACCCACCACCTCGGGATCGGCGAACAGGCTCACCCGTTGCACCTGCTGCCGTTGCAGCTGGGCCAGCACGTAGGCCATCAGTTGTTTGCCCAGGCCCGCGCCCTGGTACAGGGGATGGACAGCCACATCCCAGACGGTCGCATCGATCACCCCGTCACCGGTGCAGCGGGCAAAGCCCACCAGCTTGGGAACCCGCGGATCGTGGCGCCAGATCCCGACGCGCAACAGGCTGTTCTGCAGCGCCCGCCTGACCCGGCGCAACGGCCTTCGGCTCCAGCCCACCGCATCACAGAGCTGCTCGAGTTCGATCAGGTCGATCTCGCGCTCGCGGCTCAGGACCAGGGTCAAACGGTCAGACGGGATGGTGCAAAGCTGATGCGCCGGCCCGTAGAGATCATTGAGCAGCTCTGACACGGGGAGGGGACCGGCGGCAGTGAAGGAGACAAGCCGATCCTCTCCCATGCTGGTCGCTGTGCACGGCTGGCTGCTGTCGGGGCGGCTGTGGGATCCCTTGCTCGACCATTGGCAGGGGCGCTGGAGCTGCTGGTGTCCCGACCTGCCTGGCTTTGGCGGCAGCAGCCGCCCACCCGGCCTGCAGCCCAGCCTGGCCAGCTACGGCCGCTGGCTGGCGGCGGCGGTGCAGCAGCAGGCTGCCGGGGCCCCCGTGGTGTTGATCGGCCATTCGCTGGGGGGCAGCATCGCCCTGCACGCGGCTGCGCTGCTGGGCCCCCAGTTGCAGGGTCTGGTGCAGGTGGCGGTTGGTGGGGGCATCTACCAGCCCCGCCCCTTTGTCGCGGTACGCCGTGGTGGTGCCGCCTTTTTGCGCTGGCGCCCAGGGTGGTTGGCCCAGGTGCCTGCGGCCGCCCCCCTGGCCAACCCGCTGCGGGCCGACCTGCATGCCGCCCGCGGCCTGCTGGCCTGCAGCATGCGCCGACAGGCCGTGCAGCAGCTGCCCCAGCTTGTGCACCGGCTCAACGTGCCGAGCCTGTGGATCGCTGGCAGCAACGACCGGGTGATGGAGCCCCGTTACGTTCGCCATCTGGCCAGCTACGCACCCGACCATGACCTGGTGGAGCTGGCCGGGGCCGGCCATCTGCCGATGCGTCAGATGCCCGCCCATCTGGCCGCGGCCATCGAAGGCTGGTTGGTTCAGAGGCTGGCCGGTTCCCGCTCTTGCAGC
>JAIXOF010000225.1 GCA_027486935.1 Cyanobium sp. C1_MAG_00004
AACACCGGCTGCAGCAGCGCCCACAGCGCCGGCCAGTCGGCGGCTGTATAAGGGCTGATCTGCATGGGCGATCGGGAGGAGGTCAGAGCAGCGCAGGTGTGACCACGTGATTGTCTCGCCAACAGAAAGGCGCCCCGTGGGGGGCGCCTTAGCACCGGTTGCGGCGGTCAACTCCTCACACCAAGGACTACCGGTCGGGTGTCTGTGGTTCACGCATGACCTGCCTGGGGCCTGGCAGGAAAGGACTGGAGATCACGTCTAGGAGAAGAGATGCTCGGGGCTTGACCTTCTCGGTTGTGATCCCGGCTCGGGTTATGCAGCCCGAGGGTTCAAGAGGCGGGAAACAGAACTGGCGTATCGCTCTCTGCGGCTACGGGATGGCGTTCGCGCCGCGCCATCAAGTTCACCTGTTATGTGTCGCATCGTTGGCGCACCTCCGCTGTGCGCACCGGCTCGGGTGATCCCTGGCCGGACTCTTTGGGAGGGCGAGGGTCGGGTTGGCTCCCGGGCCTCCCCTCAACTGCAAAATACGCCCCTTTTCAGAGGGTGGTGGCCCGTTGGAGTGCCTGTTCCCGTACCACCAGGAACCTAGTCAGCGCAGGGCTTCACAGGCTTGTCCATGTCCGTTGCCATCGAGGTAGGCGTGCCCCTGGCGCAGCAGCACCTGGGCACGGTCGTAGGAGCCGATCTCCTTGCAGCTGTACCGGCGGCTGCGGCTGGCGCGAAACTCGGCGTCCAGATACTCCTTGGCATCGCAACCACCCAGCTACTGCCGATAGGCAAACGCCTGGCCGTCGTCCACCAACGCCAGATTGATGTTGATGTCACAGACCACCTCGGCCACGGAGCGGCCGGAGCGATCCGTGGTTTGGACGTTGAGCGTCTCCGGGCCGAGGGAACGCCACCGCTGGTCAAGGCTTTTGCCAAGGCATTGGCCCGCGATCCAGCAACGCGCGCCTGGCTGAACGATCACGGACACACTTTGATCTCCGTGGTCAACGAGAACGCAGGAGCCACCGGAGCAGCGGTCATTGAGATCCTGAGCCGGATGCGGGAGGGTCTGAGGGCGGTGATAACTGGGGTTCCGTAATCTGGGATCACGACCTGGTGCCCAAGGTTCTAGAAGCAACAAGTGCTGGAGCAGAGGCCAAGGATCGATTGGCGTACGCCCCCAGCTGGGTAGGGGTCTGCCGTTACGTCAAAACAAGCCCCATTCCCGACGAAGCCCAGCTACCGCGCGCGAACCCATTGAAAAAGGGCGGAAGTCTCAGTACACAAATGTCCCATCGCTGATGTTGCGCCGCACGGCGCCGCAGTCGCAGGCCACCCGCCAAAGGGCCTTGTGGATCGGTGTGGGGTCGTAGCGCACCAGCTCTGGGAAGCGCTGCCTCAGCAGGGCATTGCCGCGCCAGGCGTTGTAGTGCGGGATGCGTGAGTTGAGGTGATGGCACACGTGGGTGGAGCCGATGCCGTGGTGCAGCAGGTTGAGCAGCGGGCCATAGGGGCGATCCACCGTTTGCATCGCGCCTTTGACCCAGGTCCACTCCGCGGTGGAATAGTGGGGAATGTCCACATCGGTGTGCTGCAGCCAGGTGTAGATCACCAGCCAGGCGTTCACCACCACATAGGGCAGCCCATACACGCAGAGGACCCGTCCGGCGCCAAACCGCACCGTTAGGGCCACCAGCAACGCCAGCACCCCCAGCAGACCCAGGTCGGAGCGCAGCATCCTCCCGCGAAAGCCTCGCGGAAATAGCGCCCGGCGCCCCTGATCGAAGCGCTTGCCATTCCAAAAATGGGACGTCGGGCGGCCATAGTCCTCGCCGCCTGTGGCGCCGAGGAACAGATAGAGCGGCCAACCAATCACAAGGTGGTTGAACAGGGAGAACGCTCCAAAAAGGGGTCGGCCCAGCCGCTGCCGGAGAGCTTCTGTGGCGCGACCTGAGAGGGTTTCGGCCCGCGGGGGCACGTGGGTTTCGCCCGCTTCCAGGTGATTGCAGTGGGCATGGTGAACCGCATGGCTGCGGGCCCAGCTGTAGTAAGGCACCAGCAGCATGCTGTGGAGCAGGAAGCCCAGGGTGGTTTCCAGCCGGCGGTTGGGGTGGAAGGCGCCATGGCCGCATTCATGGGCGATCACCCACAGGCCCATCGCCACCGTGCCGGTGGCAACGCCGTACAACAGCCAGAGGGGTGCGGCCCAGTGGGCCAGCGGGATCTGGGTGCCGAGCCCGTAGGCCACAGCAGACAATCCCGCCGAGAGAGCCAAGCTGCCCCAGGCCTTGAAAGGATCATGCAGCGTGAGTTCAACGGGCAAGGTCGTCAGCAGATCGCGCTTGCTGGGGTAGGAGTCCGGGGTGATCGCAGGGCTGACGCGTACTGGAGGCGTAAGCAAGGAATCAGGGAGCGTCAAGCGCAGTACCGCATCAATGAAAAGCCCCACACGCATCTGATTTGTTTCGGACTTTATCGAGCGGACTCAGCACCTCTGCGCGAAACCGCCCCCCGCCCCCCGCCGCCGAAGCTCGTTCGCTGCTTGGTAGTGGCCAGCGCCAGCTCCAAAGCGAAGGGCTGCTGTCTGACTTCCTTTAGCGCTGCCGCCGTAGCTCGGACTCGGCTGCAGAAGTTGTGTAGTGAGCTGATGACTTACGACGCCTGTTGATAGAGCTCATCCAGCCGCTCCCGGCTGAGGTCGACGTAGAGAACTTCATCACCGGGCTCGGGAGCCTCGGGATGGCGCCTTGGCTTGGTGCCACTTCTTTGGGAAGCAAGCGAAGTGGAGCCGCGAAGGTTCTGACTCATCAAGGCAAAAGCTCCACCGGCGATGAGCGCAAAAAAGATCAGGTAGACAGCAGCCAAAAGGTCGTTCAAAGGTGCGTTGCTCTTTTCACAACCCTAATGCAAAGAATTGTTAACCGTCGACCACGGCTCCTCGGTCCATGCGTTCATCTCCCCAGCTTTGACCTGAAAAGCGAAGACCCGCAGTAGCGCTGAGCCTGCAGTCCCCGCCGGAGTGGCTGCGGAAAATCGGTAGAAGGGCTTGAGAAGCAGCGCGGTCCCCATCCGAGGCTCCCGTGCTGGTGAGGTAGGGGTCTTAGCTGGCTTTGGAAAAGGGGCGCACCAGCAGACCTGCCAGGGCAATGGGCTCACGGGTACGGCGGAAGAAACCTCCCACCGGCGGGATCAGCCGCATCACCTCCTTGCCGACCGCATCGAGCCGTGGGGCCCGGAAAGCGTCGGTGGCGGTCCCAGCCTCCCCCTCCTCAGGAGGCCAGGCCAAACTGTCGATCTTCTCCTTACGCCCGTCCAGCTCGGCTGGGTGTTGCAGCAGGGTCAGAAGCAGGCAGCTCTGGGCGGATGCGGTGGTTTCGTAGCCGGCAAACAGCAGCAGAAGCTGCTCCGCCACGTCGTCGTCGCCTAGGGGGAGACCGGCTTCATCCCGGCCACCGGCCAGCAGATCAAGGCCGCCGCCGGCGATGGGTGCTCCAGAAGCCATGGCGGCCTGCGCCGTCTTGAGCACAGCGCCTAGG
>JAIXOF010000087.1 GCA_027486935.1 Cyanobium sp. C1_MAG_00004
CGCGTCGTCTCATCAAGCCCCCGCATGCTCTGTAGGATAAACACCTCGTCGTGCATGTTGTCCATGAGAAGCCGCTCGACGATGTCCTTGGTCGCATTGAAACTCGCCTCCGGGTGGAGCGCCGTGAAGCGAGGCCGCTCCATGGCTTGCCGCTCCATGGCCTCCCTTTCTCTCACCCACACCCCTCGAGCCTCCCTGGCCGGAACGAAGAAAAGAATGATCTGCGAGCTGAGCTGCCTGGTGATCGTGCTGCTCTGGCTCCCCCTCTCTCTGATGATCGTCGCGGCCGTGGAGGATTATCCCCCGGATATACAAAGATGGCGCTCGCGCAGCAGCTCGCCTGTCTATCGCGGCGTGGTGCCGAGCAGCGCTGCGACGAGCTTGGACTCCCCGGTGCGCGGAAGGATTGTCGGCGACGGCTCCTCGAGCACTTTACGCGGGAGCCTCGGACGCTTCTGCGGCCTCCGGCGAGGCCTGTCTCCGTAAAGCTCTACCGCCGCGCCCTCTGGATCCTGGACCACCTGCCCTGGGACACGCTGCGCTGCACGAAGCGCGGGCCGCGGCGCTCCATCGCGGCGGACAACGACAGCTTCGCCCTCGGCCGCACCTCGGGCGTCTGGGGCGTGTCGCACGACATCGTCAAGAAGAGCGTGCGGGACCCCATCACCCGCGCGCTGCTGCAGGTCTTCTGGGACACGCTGCGAGAGATGGCGGGCGACTTCAGCTACTCCACCTGCCACGTGAACCGCAACTTCAACGGCGTGCCGCGCCGGGACAAGAACAACGTGGGCCTCTCGTGGGCCCTCTCGCTGGGCCACTTCTCGGGCGGCGAGCTCATCTGCGAGACGGAGGGCCCGCGCGCCCTCGCCTGCCACAACACCAAGCGCCGCCCCGTCATCTTCGACGGCGCCCGCCCGCACTGGGTGACGCCCTACGAGGGCAGGCGCTACTCCGTGATCCTCTACACAAGTAAAGATGGACCAAGAGACGTGGAATCGGATTAACGAGATCTGGCTGGAGCTGAACCGCCCGAGCGTCGCCAGGCTCAACGCGGTGCGGAAGCGGCGGGGCATCGAAGTGTCGCTGGAGAACCTGCGCAAGTTCTTGAAGTCTCGCTCCGAGCGGGAGGTCTTCGCGGCCCGCCCAGTCTACAAGGGCCGCATCTACGCGGCCGACAAGGACCAGCGCTGGGCGGCCGACATCATCGACTACACCAAGAACCCTGCCACGCTGGACGGCCGCAAGTACGCCTACGTCCTGCTGGCGCAGGACATCTTCACTCGCTTCGCCTGGGCGGAGCTCATGGAGACGCGCGATCAGACGCCCGAGACGTTCCAGCGCCTCCTCGAGCGAGCCAACCGGTCCCCGACGGTGCTCACGACGGACGAGGACGCGGTGTTCAGGGGCAACCGCTTCGAGGCCGTGCTGCGGCGCAACGACATCGTGCACGTCCTGAAGCGCTCCCGCGAGGACCTCGCGACCATCGATCGCCTCATCGGCCAGGTGCGCCGGGCCCTGGCCGTCGAGGTGCGGGCGGGCGCCGAGTCCTGGGCGGCGCGACTGCAGCAGGTCATCGCGGGCCACAACAAGTCGCCGCACCGCAAGCTCTTCGGCGAGACGCCCGCCGACGTGTCCAAGCCGCCGGAGACGGAGCACGAGAGGAGCACCATCTTCGACCTGCGCTACCAGGCGGCCAACGACATGCAGGTCAACCAGGACCTGATCGACAAGCGCAAGGCCAAGCTGCAGAAGGCCCGCGGCTTCCGCATCCTCATCAAGACGAAGAAGCTCAACCGCCGAGTGTATCGCGAGATCTGGAGCGACAACGTGCACCTCGTCAAGGACTTCGACGAGACCGGGGCCAACGTGCAGGACACGCACGAGCACTGGTACCCGACCAAGGACGTGCTGCCCACCGACACGCCGGAGATCCCCGAGGCGGCGATGGAGCAGGGCGAGGCCCCGGTCGAGCAGGAGGCCGTGGGCGAGCAGCAGCCGGCCACGCCGCTGTCGAGGACCTCCGCGTCGGCCCTGCCGAGCGACCGGCGGCGGGAGATGATCCAGCGCTGGAAGGCCTTCTACGAGCGCGGGCTCCCGGCGGGCGTGCGGGCTGCTGCAGAGGAGCGCATGAGACCCAACGAGCTGCGGCAGGCCCAGGCGGATCTCGCGGAGAACACCGCGCGGATCGCCCGGAAGGGCCCCACGCCGCAGCGCCTGGAGCTCCAGCGCCGCATCGAGGCCAGGATCGCCGAACTTCAGCCGCGGGAGCCTCGGGTGAAGCCGCGGGTGGCACCTCGGGTGGAGCCTCGGGCGGAGCCTGAACGACCGTTCGCCAACGTCTCAGTGGAGGAGCTGCAGACGAGGCTTCGGAATGCGCGAGAGGACGAGGCGAGGCAGGAGCACCCCCGCCGACTGCAGGAGATACGCGCCGTCATCCGGCAATACGAGGAGGAGCTGCAGCGTCGACCGCCTCAAGACCGACCGCAGGAGATACGCGAGATACGCGATCTCATTCGACAGTACCGAGAGCGTGCGGCTCCTGCGGCTGCTCCCGCGGCTGCTCCTGCGGCTGCTCCTGCGGCTCCTCCTGCGGCTGCTCCTGCTCCCATGGGGCCTCCTGCCATGCCGCCCTTCCCGGTGAAGAGTCGGACGGAGTTCTTCTTGAGGAAGCTGGTAACGGGCTCCATAGAAG
>JAIXOF010000082.1 GCA_027486935.1 Cyanobium sp. C1_MAG_00004
GCAGCTCCACCAGCTTGCGGCCCTGATCGGTCTGCCAGTGGTGATGGTTGATTTCGGTGTCGATGTAGCCGGGGCAGATGGCGTTGACATTGATGTCGTACTTGCCCCATTCCAGCGCCATGGCGCGGGTCATGTGGATGACCGCCGCCTTGCTCATGGCGTACACGCCGATCTGCGACAGCACCCGCAGGCCCGCCATGGACGCGATGTTGACGATACGCCCGCCGGTGTACGTGCCCGGCGCCGCGCCGCGGGCCCGGGCCAGCATGCGCTTGCCAACTTCCTGCGCCACGAAGAACGCGCCGCGGACGTTGGTGTCCATGACGTAGTCGTAGTCGTCCGGCGTGACCTCGGTCAAGCGCTGGGTGGTGCTGACGCCGGAGTTGTTGATCAGGATGTCCAGCGTGCCGACTTCGGTTTCCGCCCGCGCCACGGCGGCGGCGATGCTGTCGATGTCGGTCACGTCCATGCTCACCACATGGGCGTCTCCGCCACCGGCCTCGATTTCGGCCCGCAGGGCCTTCAGCCGTTCCACCCGCCGGGCCGCCAGCACCACACAGGCGCCGGCCTGGGCCAGGGTTCGGGCGAACTGGGCGCCCAGGCCGCTGGACGCGCCGGTGACGAGGGCCACACGGCCCTCCAGATCAATGCTGTAGCTCATGGCAAAGGTCTCTCGTAGAGGCTGCTCGGTGACCCAGGAAAGTGTTGGGGTTCACGATAGCACGCCACCGGGGCGCCTCACGTCACGGATGCGTCGGACCTTGCCCGGCGTCAGCCCCGGGCCCTGTGACCGTCAGTCCGCCAGAACCGTTTCGATCTCGGTGGTCACTTCCGTCATGAGCTTGTGGACCGGGCACTTGCCCGCCACCTGCAGCAGGCGTTCGCGGTCCTCCGGGGTGAGCGGCCCCACCAGGGTCAAGGTGGCCTTGAGCTTGTAAACGCCCTCCCGCTCCCGAGACCCGTCCCGGTCCACCTGCACCAGCACATCTTCCAGCGGCAACCCCTTGCGGTTGGCATACCAGAGCACCGTCAAGGCCTTGCAGGTGCCCAGCGCCGCGTCATAGAGGTCGTGCGCGTCCGGGCCGGCGTCTTCTCCCCCGCCGGCCACAGGCTGGTCGGCCGTCAACTGATGCTGGCGAATGCGCACGGTCTGGCGCATCGGGCCGGTCTTGTCACGCTGGATGTGGATGGTCATGGGAACTCCATAAGTCTCTGGGTCAGTCTCGATCCTACGGTGCCCTGCCCCCTCGGGCATCTACCGGGCGGGAGAGCCACCTGCCGGGGAATTCGGCGCAGCTCTCTATTCCTCATCCCACGGAAAAGCACGACCGTTCTTTTTTAGCGCCACGCGGCTAGAATGCGCCGCAACCTGCCGGTGCAGCTGCCCGGCCCCCAAACGAGAACAACCTAGGAAGACCATGACCTCCGAAGAACTTGTTGCCCAGTACGGCCCGCGCGACAGCATGGAATACGACGTGGTGGTGGTGGGCGGTGGCCCCGCCGGCCTGTCCACTGCCATCCGCCTGAAGCAGCTGGCCGCTGAGAAGGGCCAGGAGATATCGGTGGTGGTGCTGGAGAAGGGTTCGGAGCCGGGCGCGCATATTCTCTCCGGCGCGGTCATGGACCCGCGCGCGCTGACCGAGCTGTTCCCCAACTGGAAGGAACTGGGCGCGCCGCTGGCGCAGCCGGTGACCGGCGACCAGGTGCTCTTCCTGAGCGAGTACGCCTCCGCCTCCAACCCCGCCTCCTCCCAGTACCCCGTCCTCGCCGGCACCGTCGTTGCGACGGACGAGGACACCAACACGTCCTGGGCAAACGGTACCGCCTACTCTCTTGTGCCGCCGTCCTCCGCGGGCGCCGGAACGTGCGGGCAGACGTCCAAGTGGGCGACCAGCAACGGCCTCCAGGGCGGGACGTCTCTCTTCTCCATCGACCCCGTCACGGGCGGCGTCACCCTCACAACCAACCCCAATGCGGGCGCCGCGACCGAGTGGCGCCTCCAGAACCCCATTGTTGAGTCCGGAAAGCTCTTGCGCGCCTCGTACCAGATCTGCGTCAGGGCCGACGACGTCGGCGGCGCCTTCTCGTTCCAGACCGTTGGCGTCTCCATCCTCGCCGATCTGCCCTCTCTCCCGTACATTGACTCTGTCACGGGCCTCCAGCCGGACCCCGTCACCAACGGCGGCACCCTCGTCACCTTCACCGGCGCCAACTTCATGCCCGGCGGGGCGACCCTTGCGCTCGTCGCGTACTACAAGAACCCCAACACCAATGTCCAGTACGACGGTGTCAACTGCGCGATCGTCAACAACGCCACCATCGCCTGCCGCACCGCCCCGGGCTTTGGAAAGGGCTACCAGTGGACCCTCACCATTGGCGGCAATGTCGTTGCCTCCCTCGTTTCCCTCGAGCTCAACTACGCCAGCCCGGTTGTCGACTCCATCTCGGCCGGCGGTCGCAACATCCCCACCGTGGGCGGCACGGCCATCGGCTTCTTCGGCAGCAACTTCGGCCCGAACCCGACCCGGAACCCCAAGCCCGGCTACGTCTACAACCACTCGTTCCCGACCGTCGTCTTCGGCAACAACGACAACGAGTTCGTGTGCGGCGTGACCTTCTGGAACCACACGTACGTCGAGTGCTCCGCCCCTGCCGGCGTGGGCAAGGACCTCGGCTGGACCCTGACCGTCGGCGACGCCACCACGGCCGCCCCGGCCGGCGACCTCCCGTCCCGCCTCCTCGCGTATCGGCCCCCGACCATCACTGCCGTGGCCGGCTCCTCGGTCGCCGTCGACATCACCCGCCTCGACACCTACGGCGGCCAGGC
>JAIXOF010000092.1 GCA_027486935.1 Cyanobium sp. C1_MAG_00004
AGACCGTTGCCTCAACGGCCTGCGTGAGACCTACCTCGCCCTCGGCGTCCCCGGCGCTTCCGTGGCAGAAGGCATCCGCAAAATGAAGGACGCCGCCATCTCGATCGCTAACGATCGCATCGGCATCACCCCCGGTGACTGCTCCGCTCTGATGAGCGAAATCGGCACCTACTTCGATCGCGCTGCCGCTGCTGTTGCCTGATCAGTTCTGATCACATTGGGCCCCTGGATGAGCCATTTGGCTGATCCAGGGGCTTTGTCATGCATCGAAGTGCCAGGGACGACGGTCGATCAGCCCTGGTTCACCTGGTCTGCGGCCGCAGACGCCTGGTGGTGATACACCTGACCCCGGTAATGCAGCTCCTGACGGGGATCGACGGGAGCAACGTCGTGATTGAGGGGAGCCTCGAAATGCTGGCCGCGGTAGGTGTGCTCCACCGGGGCAGACGAGGGGTGCCCATGGGTGGCGTTGTCGTAGCTGACACCGCGGTAGTGAAGTTTGGTCATGGTTGTCGGGCCTCGAAGGGTCGGGTTGTGAGTTCCGCTTCGTGGGAAGGAGCGTTGCTTCGCCCTGCGGTGGGGCTACTTCCGGTGAACCAGGGCCCGCAGGGCGATTCACCCAACGTTTTGTCCTTCGATACAACGTAGCGATTAAAAACTGTTCACCCTGAACAGTTATCCGCTTCCGTCACAGGACGGGGCATCCAAAGGTGTATCGAGCCGTACGCACGAGCGCAAAAAGCCAGTCAGGGCGGCGTTAGCAGGCTTTAGAAACTTTTGGGTTTCGTATCAACGACAACCGCAATGGTGTCCGTTGTCACAAATCATCAGTGCACCGGCGGAGTTCACCGCCGTCCACTCAAACGCTCGACATGACCGTTGCCTCGCCCCAACCGCGGCGGCGCCAGCCCAGGAGCCTTCAGCAGGCCAGCCTGCTGGATGCGCCCCAGCTGCTGATGCGCAAGTTCCGTGGCTTGACCTCATCGCGAACCCTGACCTGGTTGGCCTGTGTTCCGATCGCCCTGTGCGGCCTGGGCCTGTTCAACCTGGCCGCCCACGCCGCAGACCTGCCTGAACTCACCCCGGCGTTTCTGGCCAACAACGGCTTCATCCTGATCTGTGCGGCGCTGGTGATCTTCATGAACGCCGGCTTCGCCATGGTGGAAGCCGGCCTGTGTCGTCAGAAAAACGCTGTCAACATTCTGGCCAAGAACCTGATCGTGTTCGCCCTGGCGGCCACGGCCTATTGGTTCATCGGCTACAAAATCATGTACAACGCCAGCTGGGTGATCCCCGGTTGGTTCAAGTTCGGCGGGCTGTTCTTCGATCCCACCGTGACCCCTGAGATGGTCACGGAAGGGAAATTGGTGCCCAGCGTTGATTTTCTGTTCCAGCTGGCCTTCGCAGGCACTGCGGCAACGATCGTGTCAGGCCTAGTCGCCGAGCGCATCAAGTTCGGCGAATTCATCATCTTCTCGCTGGTGCTCTGCGCCATCCTCTACCCGATCTCCGGATCCTGGATCTGGAATGTCGGTGAGGGTTGGCTCAACAAGCTCGGGTTCATTGATTTCGCCGGCTGCACCGTGGTGCATTCATTTGGCGCCTGGGCCGGCCTGGTAGGAGCCCTGCTGCTCGGCCCCAGGATCGGCAAATTCGTCAATGGCAAACCCCAGGCCATCCCAGGCCACAACCTGGCCATCGCCACCCTGGGCTGCCTGATTCTCTGGCTGGGTTGGTATGGCTTCAACCCCGGTTCGATGCTGGCTCTGAACGAGCAGGTTCCCTACATCGCCGTGACCACCACCCTCGGTGGCGCCGGCGGCGGCATCGCCGCCACCCTATTCAGCCAGTTCTCTGGCGGCAAGCCCGACCTCACAATGACCATCAATGGCATTCTCGCCGGCCTGGTTGGAGTCACCGCTGGCTGCGATGCCTATTCCATGCCCGCTGCCTGGGTGATCGGTTTCATCGCCGGCATCCTGGTGGTGTATTCGGTGGCCGTTATCGACAAGCTCGGCATTGACGATCCCGTTGGTGCCTTTTCAGTCCATGGCACCTGCGGCATCTGGGGCACCATGGCCGTGGGCCTGTTCAACCTGAACAAGGGCCTGTTCACCGGCCATGGCTTCAGCCAGCTGGGCTTGCAGATCGTCGGTGCGGTGGCCGTCGGCCTTTTCTCGATCATCACCTCCTGGATTGTGTGGTCGATCATCGGCGCCATCTTTGGCGGCATTCGCGTCAGCGAGTCCGAAGAAATCGAAGGCCTCGACATCGGTGAGCACGGCATGGAGGCCTATCCCGATTTTGCCTCAGCGCAATAGGTCGAACCCTGGTTCCAATCGGCGGGCACCCACTTCGGGTGGGTGCCTGTTCACCTGAAACGCCGATTCACGGCGCTCTTCAGGACGGGATTCTGAAAACGGTGTCATTTGTTACGCGCCAGCGGCGCCCCATGACGGAATGTAGCTTCGTGAACATTGGAGGTTGACTCCCCTGATGGCCCAAGTCCCCATGGCTGGCGGTGGTCCCACCCCTCTGGCCGTCTTTGATCGCTTTCGCACCAAGGTGCTGGCGAAGGTCCAAGAACCCGAGCTCAAGCGCTATGCGGTGATGCTGCTGGCCTTCGGCGCCGGTCTGCTGCCGCTGATGGCCGGCTCCGCCAAGGCCGCCCTGCAGAAGGTGCCCACCGACGGCGCCGACACCCTGCTGATGCTGATGGGTTCGGCCCTGGTTCTGCTGATGACGCCGGGCCTGGCGTTCTTCTACGGCGGCTTCACCCGCGCCAAGAACGTGCTCAACACGATGATGATGAGCTTCTTCCTGATGGGGCTCATCGGTGTTATCTGGGTGATCGTCGGCTACTCGCTGGCCTTTGACACCGGATTCAAGAGTCCCTTCATCGGCGGCCTGGGCCAGATGTGGCTCAACGGCGTCGGCGGTGAACTGGGCGATGCACCACTGGCCGACGGATTCGCCATCTCGGCGTCCTCGTTTGCCCTGTTCCAGGGCATGTTCGCCATCATCACTCCGGCCCTGATTTCGGGCGCTCTGGTGGAGCGCATCAACTTCAAGGCCTGGTTCTGGTTCTCGCTGCTGTGGAGCCTGTTCATCTACTGCCCGATGGCCAAGATGGTCTGGGGTGGTGGCTACCTGGGTCCCTTCGGTGAGATCGGCGCGATCGACTTTGCCGGCGGCACCGTGGTGCACATCGCCGCCGGTGTGGGTGCCCTGGTGGCAACCGCCATCGTCGGCCCCCGTTCTGGTTTCCCAGGCAGCAAGCGCCCGCCCCACAACGTGCCCTTCATCCTGCTGGGTGCCGGCCTGCTGTGGTTCGGCTGGTTCGGCTTCAACGGCGCCAGCTACTTTGCCGCCAAGGGTGCGGGCTTCTCGTTCCAGACCACGACGTTCTCGGCTTCGGCCGCGCTGCTGACCTGGTGCCTGATCGAGTGGTTCCGCGATGGCAAACCCACCGCCGTGGGTGCCGCCACCGGCGCTGTTGCGGGCCTGGTCGGCATCACGCCTGCCGCAGGTTTCGTCTACATGCCCCAGGCCTTCATCATCGGTGTGGCCACCGCTGCCGCCTGCTACATCGCTGTGCAGGTCAAGGCCGCCATCCAATTCGATGACTCCCTGGACGCCTACGCCGTCCACGGCGTCGGCGGCACCGTCGGCGCCCTGCTGACCGGTCTGCTGGCTGTTCCTGCCCTGGTGCCCGCTGATTACTTCCCCAAATCGGCTGAGATCCTGGCCAAGGGAGGCAACGCTGCGCTGTTCGTGGCCCACGTCAAGGCCGTGCTGATCAGCTATGGCTTTGTCGGCATCGGCACCGCGATCATTCTCTGGATCGTCGGCGCCACCGTCGGCCTGCGGGTCACCCCCGAGCAGGAAGAACGGGGTCTGGACTTCGTGGCCCATGGTGAAGAGGCGTACGACCCCATGACCTACTGAGGAACCCAGTCCCATGAAACAGATCACAGCGGTGGTTCGGCCATCCAAGGTCGATGCCATCAAGGAGGCCCTGGTCGCCATCGACATCGTCGGCATGACCATCCGCGATGTGCGGGGGTTCGGCCGCCAGAAGGGGCAGGTGGAGCGCTACCGCGGCAATGAATTCACCGTCGAATTCATTCCAAAGGTGCACATCACCACCGTCGTTAATGACGACAAAGTCGAGGCCGCCATCACCGCGATCAGCAACGCCGCCCGCAGCGGCGAAATCGGCGACGGCAAGATCTTCGTCTCCCCCGTTGACGAGGTCGTGCGCATCCGCACCGGTGAGCGGGGCGCTACCGCCCTCTGAGCCGTTTCCTGCGACACAGCACCCTGGCCCACCGCGACAGCGGTGGGCTTTTTTGATGACTGACAGGTCTTTAAGGTGGGTGATCGACCGCAGCCAGCAGCCCGTGCCGCCCAGGCGCTCCTTGCGAGCCCACTGCCTTGCCCTGCTCTGGCCGTTGCTGGGTGCGGGCCTGGCCTGGGCCAACGGTCAGGATCAACCCCTGCAACCGCAGCTGCCACCAGCGGGTTCGGCCACGGCAGCAGAGCCGCTGCGACCGGATCCGCAGCAACTGCGCCACCAGGCACCCCGCAGCTTTGATGCCTCGCTCGACGATCTGGTGCGCGACGGGGTGGTCACCCCGGCCGAGCGGGCTCGCTTTCGCAATGGGGCCGTAGCCACCCCCTTTGATGTGCCGGCCCATCAGCAGGCCTGCCGCAGTGGCGCCCTGTCCGCCCAAGAGTGCCGCACCGGGGTGGTGCTGCGCTGGCGCGGCCGCTTCGGCGGCGGCGATCGCTTGCGGGATGGTGGGGTGGAGCGGCTCGGGGCCGACGGTCGCCCCCTGGCCCCGCTGACGGTGCCCGTGTCGGCCCTGCTGGCCGGCTCGGGCGGCAACTTCCCGCTCAGCGATGTGTTCGGGGTGACCCCCAGGCCAGCCCCGATCCTGGGCAACGGCAACCGCAGCCTGCTGTTTCCCCTGATCGGATCGGCCACCACCAGCAGCAGCTTCGGCTGGCGGCTGCACCCGATCCTGGGCAACTGGCTGCTGCATGCCGGCAAAGACCTGGCGGCCCCAGAGGGCACCCCGGTGGTGGCCGCCCTGGCTGGCCGGGTGATCAGCAGCGGCCTGGCCGGTGGCTATGGCCTGGCGATCGAGGTCGAACACGACCGGCCCCGGCGGCGAACCCTGTACGGCCACCTCAGCGAGCTGTACGTGAAACCAGGCGAACAGGTGCGCCAGGGCGAGGTGATCGGCCGTGTCGGCAGCACCGGCCTCAGCACCGGCCCCCATCTGCACTTTGAACTGCGGTTGCCCGGCAGCGGCGGCTGGGTCGCCGTCGATCCCGGCGACCTGGACCCCGGCAGCGGCGCCCGCGGCAGCGATGCGATTGCCCTGTTGATGGGTGAGCTGCTCAAAGCGTTGCAACGCCCCGCAACCAGCTGAACCCCATCGGCAGCTGGCTGGCGCCGACTAGGCCGCAATCCGCCCGTCCCTGAAATGAATCACCTTCTGGGCTCGGGCGGCCACCTCGTCTTCGTGGGTCACCATCACCACGGTGATGCCGCTGCGGTGCAGGTCGTCAAAAATGTCAAGCACCTCAGCGGTGGTGCGTGAGTCGAGGGCGCCAGTGGGTTCGTCGGCCAGCAGCAGGGCCGGGTTATTGATAATCGCCCGGGCGATGGCCACCCGCTGTTGCTGACCCCCTGACAGTTGGTTGGGTTTGTTGGCCAGCCGCTGGCCCAGGCCCACACGGGTCAGG
This sequence comes from Cyanobium sp. C1_MAG_00004, assembly GCA_027486935.1. Lineage (GTDB taxonomy): Bacteria > Cyanobacteriota > Cyanobacteriia > PCC-6307 > Cyanobiaceae > RGUW01. The sequence goes on from JAIXOF010000092.1 coordinate 5,758, forward strand.
GCCTCGCGTGCCCGCTGCTGCCGCTCGTCGTGGGGAACGCCGGCATAGATCATCGGCAGCACCACGTTTTCAAGGGCGCTGAGCTGGGGCAGCAGGTGGAACTGCTGAAACACAAACCCCAGCTCGCGGTTGCGCAGGTCGGCGAGCTGGTCGTCGTCCAGGCTTTCGACCAGGGTGCCGTTGAGCCGGTAGCTGCCCGAACTGGGCCGGTCCAGACAACCCAAAATGTTCATCGCCGTGCTCTTGCCCGAGCCCGAGGCACCCATGACCGCCAGGTAATCGCCCCGTTGCACGGTCAGGCTCAGGTGATCGAGGGCCTGCACCAGGGTGTCACCGCTGCCGTAGACCTTGCTGACATCGTGCAGCTCGGCGACCTCGGTCGCCATCAACCGAGGGAGGCGTGGGCGGTGGCCGCAGCGATCGCCTGCAACAGCATCGGTGTACCGGTGACGGCCTCGCCCGCCCAGCCGAACAGGGGGTTGGAGAGGATGCCGCCGACGGCGGTGACGATCACGCAGGTCACCAGGGCTGCCCGCAGGGCCGGCATGCCGCGCAGATTCCAGCTGAGCTCTGGATAGGCCTTGACGACGTCCGAAGCGTCCTGGGGTTCCTTGACCACCATCATCTTGATCACCGAGATGTAGTAGTAAATGGACACCACCGAGGTCACCAGGCCCACCACCACCAGCAGGTACTGGTGATCAGCCCAGCCGGCGAAGAACAGGTAGATCTTGCCGAAGAAGCCCAGCATCGGCGGAATGCCGCCGAGGGACAGCAAGCAGAGGCTGAGACCCAGGGTGATCAACGGATCCTTCTGGTAAAGACCCGCGTAGTCAGAAATCCGATCCGATCCGGTGCGCAGCGAGAAGAGAATGATGCAGGCGAAAGCGCCCAGGTTCATGAACAGATAGGCCGCCATGTAGAGGACCATGGCTGCATAGCCCTCTTCAGTCCCGCAGACCAGGCCGATCATCACGAAACCCGCCTGACCGATCGAGCTGTAGGCCAGCATCCGCTTCATCGAGGTCTGGGCTAGGGCGACCACATTGCCCAGCACCATGCTGAGCACCGCCAGAACGGTGAACAGCAGTTTCCACTGCACCGAGAAGCTCTCGAAGCACCCCACAAGAATGCGCAGGGCGAGGGCAAATCCGGCCGCCTTGGAGCCCACCGACAGGAAGGCCACCACAGGGGTCGGTGAGCCCTCATAGACGTCGGGGGTCCACTGGTGAAAAGGCACCGCCGCGATCTTGAAAGCGACCGTGGCCAGCACGAACACCAGGGACAGGGCCGCCACTGGAGTGGTGCTGCTCTGCAGGGCCAGAGCCACCGCATCCAGGCCGGTGGCGCCGCCGGTCAGGCCGTACAGCAGTGAGGCGCCATAAAGGAAGACCGCCGCAGCGGCGGATCCCACCAACAAATATTTGAGCGCCGCTTCGGAACTGCGGGCATCCCGCTTCATGTAACCGGACAGCAGGTAGCTGGAGACCGACAACGTCTCCAGCGACACGAAGATGCTGACCAGATCGGTGCTGCCGCACAGCAGCATCGCCCCCAGTGTGGCCGCCAGCAAAATGCCGGCGTATTCACCAATCGGGGTACCGCTGCGCTCGACATAGCGCCAGCTGAGCATCAGCGACACCAGGGTCGAGGCCGCGACGACGGACCGAAAGGCGATCGCCAGGTTGTCTGCCAGAAAAGCGCCCACAAAGGCGGGCTCAGCAGGGGAGTTCCACTGCAGGGCCAGCAGCAGCAGGGCGCTACCCAGGCCGCCGTAGCAGATCGGCGGGACCCAGCGCGCCGCCACCTGTTCCCCGGCCAGGTCGACCAGAAGGCTCAGCAGCAGGGCCACCAACACAGCGCCCTCAGGAGCGATCGCAGCGGCGTTGAGCTGCAGCGATGAGGGGTCAAAGATCACCGATCTGACAGCCAGGTTGCTGACGGGGACTGTAGCGGCGATGGTCGGCGCTTCAGTCATGAACCCCCACCCTGCACCAAAAGGCCCGCCGGTGCGATAAAGAGGGAAGCGGTTCAGCGCCTGAGCTGTGGGTCACACCCTGGTCATCGTCGAAAGCCCCACCAAGGCCCGCACCATCCGCGGCTTCCTGCCCAAGGATTTTCGGGTGGAGGCCTCGATGGGCCATGTGCGCGACCTACCCAACAACGCCAGCGAGATTCCTGCGGCCCACAAGGGCGAGAAATGGGCGAACCTGGGGGTGAACACCGCCAACGACTTCGAGCCCCTCTACGTGGTGCCGAAGGACAAGAAGAAGGTAGTCAAGGAGCTCAAGGACGCCCTCAAGGGGGCCGACCAGCTGCTGCTAGCGACGGACGAAGACCGGGAAGGCGAATCGATCAGCTGGCACCTGCTGCAGCTGCTGGCCCCCAAGGTCCCGGCCAAGCGCATGGTCTTCCACGAGATCACCAAGGAAGCGATCGGGCGGGCGCTGGACCAGACCCGCGAGCTCGACATGGAGCTGGTGCACGCCCAGGAGACCCGGCGCATTCTCGATCGCCTGGTGGGTTATACGCTTTCGCCCCTGCTGTGGAAGAAGGTGGCGTGGGGGCTGAGCGCCGGCCGCGTCCAGTCGGTGGCGGTGCGCCTGCTGGTGCAGCGCGAGCGGGCCCGCCGGGCCTTCCGCAGCGGTAGCTACTGGGACCTGAAGGCCCGGCTCGAGCAGGGCGGCGGTGGCTTTGAGGCCAAGCTCAGCCATCTGGCCGGCGAGCGCATCGCCGGCGGCGGCGACTTTGACGAGAGCACCGGCGCCCTCAAGCCCGGCAGCAAGGTGCGGCTGCTGGCCGAGGCTGACGCCAGGGCCCTGCAGCAGGCGGTCGAAGCGGCGCCCTGGCGGGTGGCGGCGGTCGAAGAGAAACCGACGGTGCGCAAGCCCGTGGCCCCGTTCACCACCAGCACCCTGCAGCAGGAGGCGAACCGCAAGCTGCGCCTGTCGGCCCGCGAGACGATGCGCACCGCCCAGGGGCTGTACGAGCGCGGCTTCATCACCTACATGCGCACCGACTCGGTCCATCTGAGCGACCAGGCAATCGGGGCGGCCCGCAGCTGCGTGGAGGCCAAATACGGCAAGGACTACCTGAGCCCGTCCCCCCGCCAGTTCTCCACCAAGGCCCGCAACGCCCAGGAGGCCCACGAGGCGATCCGGCCCGCCGGTGAAAGCTTTCGCGATCCGGCTGCCACAGGCCTCGACGGACGCGATCTGGCCCTCTATGAGCTGATCTGGAAGCGCACCGTGGCCAGCCAGATGGCCGACGCCCGGCTCACCATGATGAGCGTCGATCTGGAGGTGGACGGCGGCGCCCTGGGCCTCGCCAGTTTTCGGGCCAGCGGCAAGCGCATCGACTTCGCCGGCTTCTTCAGGGCCTACGTCGAGGGCAGCGATGACCCCGATGCGGCGCTCGAGGGCCAGGAGGTGCTGCTGCCCAGCCTCAAGGCCGACGACAAACCGGCCTGCAAGGGGGTCGAAGCCCTGGGCCACCAGACCCAGCCGCCGGCCCGTTACAGCGAAGCGGCCCTGGTCAAGATGCTCGAGAAGGAGGGCATCGGCCGGCCGTCGACCTATGCCTCGATCATCGGCACGATCGTCGACCGGGGTTACGCCACCCTGCAGAACAACAGCCTCACCCCCAGCTTCACGGCATTCGCGGTGACCGCCCTGCTCGAAGAGCACTTTCCCGATCTGGTGGACACGAGCTTCACCGCCCGCATGGAGAACAGCCTCGACGAGATCTCCCACGGCAAGGTGGAGTGGCTGCCCTACCTGGAGGGCTTCTACAAAGGCGAAGCGGGGCTCGAGGCCCAGGTGGCCCAGCGCGAGGGCGACATCGACCCCGGCGCCTCGCGCACCGTTGAGCTCGAAGGCCTGCCCTGCGTGGTGCGCATCGGCCGCTTCGGCGCCTACCTGGAGACCAAGCGGGTGGCCGATGACGGCACCGAAGAGCTGCTCAAGGCCACCCTGCCCCAGGAGATCACCCCCGCCGATCTCGATGCCGAACGGGCCGAGCTGATCCTCAAACAGAAGGTGGACGGACCCGAGTCGCTGGGTGAGGACCCCGAAACCGGCGAGCAGGTCTACCTGCTATTCGGCCAGTACGGCCCCTACGTGCAGAAGGGCCAGGTCAGCGACGAGAACCCCAAGCCCAAGCGGGCCTCGCTGCCCAAGGGAGCCAAACCGGAAGAGCTGAGCCTGGAGGACGCCCTGGGACTGCTGCGGCTGCCCCGGCACCTGGGCGAGCACCCCGACGGCGGCAAGGTGCAGGCGGGCCTGGGCCGCTTCGGCCCCTATGTGGTGCACGACAAGGGCAAAGGCGAGAAGGACTACCGCTCGCTCAAAGCCGAAGACGACGTGCTAGCCATCGGCCTGAGCCGCGCCCTCGAGCTGCTGGCGATGCCCAAGAAGGGTCGCGGCGGCCGCACCGCCCTCAAGGACCTGGGCACCCCCGAGGGAGCCGACGAGCAGGTCCAGCTGTTCGACGGTCCCTACGGGCTTTACGTCAAACAGGGCAAGGTCAACGCCTCGCTGCCCGAGGGCACCACCGCCGACACCATCACCCTGGAGCAGGCCGTCGAACTGCTGGCCGCCAAGGCCGCCAGCAGCAAGCCCAAAGGCAGGGGCCGCACCGGCGCTGCCAAGGCGAGCACCACCGCCAAGGCCGCAGCCAAGCCCGCGGCCCGCAAGGCCCCCTCCACCACCAAGAGCGGTCGGCTGCGGGCCAGTGCCGTGCGCATCATCAAGGCCGCCGACAGCTGATGGGCCAGGGCCACGCTGCCACCGCTGCTCCCCTGGCGGCCATGCTGATCAGCCTGCTGCTGGGTGGTTGCAGCGGCACCGCCTTCGGTGACCGCCTGGCCGGCAGCTTTTCGGCGGCGCCCGCCTCACCCCCGGCGGCACCGGCGTCAACCGGCCCGCGATCCGAAGCACCGGCGGCATCTGGATCGGCCGGCCAGCCCGCCGCCAGCGGCGACAAGCCCGCCCAGCCGCAGCCGGCGACACCGACCAAGAACCCCGCAAAACCGGCCGCTGCCGTGACCCTGGAGCCGGCGCCCTACCGAATCACGATCAAACTGCCCAGTGGCGACCCTTCAGCACCGGCCGAGGTGGTCACCCAGGCCCTGCGGGCTGCAGGAGTGGCCTTTGAGGTGGAGATGATCGAACGGGTTTCGACTGCAGCTCCTGTGGCGGCTCCCCTGCCCCAGCCGGCACCGGCCCCGCGGCCCCGCTGAGCCGATGGCACCCCACCCGCTGAGCCAACGCCAGGCCCGCCAGTTGACCGAGACGGCCTACCTGGCCGCGGCCACGGCCCTGTTGTGGATCGCCCTCTACTACCTGCCGGTGGGCAGTCCCCTGTTCAGGCTGGCCCTGCCCCTGCCCCTGTCCCTGTTGCAGCTGCGCCACGGCTGGCGCTGCGCCTGCGAGGGACTGCTGGTGACCGTGCTGCTGCTGCTGGCCCTGATGGGCCCGATCCGCGGGCCGCTGGTGCTGTTTCCCTATGGGGCCCTGGCCCTGTGGCTGGGCTGGTGCTGGCGGCGGCGGGTCAGCTGGTGGTGGAGCCTGGGCCTGGGCAGCGTGATCGGTGCCGCAGGCTTTCTGGTGCGGGTGGCCGCGCTGTCGGTCCTGGTGGGCGAAAACCTGTGGGTGGTGATCACCGGCGCCGCCGCCGCCCTGCTCGAGCGCCTGTTGGCACTGGTCGGGATGGCCGGGGGCATCGACCTGTTGCAGGTTCAGCTGGCGGCGGTGCTGCTGGTGTGGCTGCAGAACCTGATCGTGGTGCTGGCCCTGCATGCGGTCGCCTATTGGATCTTTCCGCGCTTGCAGACACCGATCAGCGAACCACCGGCGGCCCTGCGGGCGCTGGTGGCCCTTGATCCCCTATGACCGATCTGGCCGGCGGCTGGCAGCGGGTGAAACCACTCCTGCTGCTGGCGGCCACGGCCACGGCCGACGTGCCCGGCATCTCGGCCGCAGGGGCCACGCCCGAGTCCCGTCGCCTGACCGCCGCCGCCGACGCCGAACTGCTGCTGCTGGGGCCGACCGCCCACCGCCCCCACGCCCTGCCGCCCCTGCCGGCCGGGGTCAGCCCGGCCCTGATCAGCCATGCGGGTTTGCTGGAACTGGGCCTGCTGCAGCGCACCCTGGTGGTGGACCTGGGCTGTCCGGTGGCGCCGGCGGTGCCCCACCTGCGGCTGCCCGCAGGCGAAGGTGCAGGCCCGGCAGCGTGCGTCAGCAGCGGCGCCGCACTGGCTCCAACGCGGGTTGGGGCCTTGCTGGCCCGGGGGCGCCACTGGGGACGCCGCTGGCCCCGGGGCCAACCCCTGCTGTTGGCCGAGTGCGTCCCCGGCGGTACCACCACCGCCCTGGCGGTGCTGCAGGGGCTGGGCATTGCCGCCCATGGCCTGGTCAGCGGCAGCCTGCGGCAGCCTGCCCATGGGCTCAAGGCTTCCCTGGTCGCCCGCGGCCTGGGCGCGGCGAACCTGGGGCCCGTTGGGGCGGCGCCCAGCGATCCCCAGGCGGTGCTGGCCGCGGTGGGCGATCCGATGCAGGCCCTGGCCGCCGGCCTGGTGCTCGAACTGGCGGCTCGCGGCGAACCGGTGCTTCTGGCCGGGGGCAGCCAGATGGCGGCGGTGCTGGCCCTGGCCCTGGCCCTGGCAGCACCGGCACAGCGGCCGGCCATCGCCACAGCCGCCCAGGTGGCCACAACCGCCTGGGTGGCGGCAGAGCCCGGCAGCGATCTGCCGCGGCTGCTGCAGCTGGTCGGCGAGCGCTGGGATGTCACCGTCAGGCTGCGGGCGGCCCGGCTGCGCTTTGACCGCTGCCACAGCGCCGGGCTGCGCGACTACGAACAGGGCTACGTCAAGGAGGGCGTCGGCGCCGGCGGCGTGGCCGTGTTGTGGGAACTGAGCGGGCGCGCGCCGGCGGCCCTGGCAGCGGCTTGCGACCGGGCCTGCGCCCTGCTGACCGGTCCTGCGACCCGCTAAACGGCGAACGCCCGCCCGCCTAGGGTCAGCTTTTGCCCCTGCGATCGTGCTCAGCCGCCGCCAGCTGCTGGCCCGGGGTGCCGGTCTGCTGCCGGCTGCCCTGCTGGCCGGCTGCAACCGCGGAAGCGGGCCCCGGCTGCTGGCGGTCAACGGTGATCTGCCCAAAGCGTGGCTGGCCAACCTGCCGAGTCCCTGGAGCCCCCAGGAGGTGGAGGCCACCCGGCAGATCGTCGCCGCCCTGGGCCAGGGCCGGCCGAGCGCCGGCCTGGTGCAGCTCAGCGACGGCTGGGCCACCAGCCTGGAGCGGCGGCAACTACAGCCCTTCGGTGCTGCTGCGCTGCTGGCGCGGCTGACGCCGAGCGCCGCAGCCGTCAGCCGCCTGTACGGCACCCCCGAGCAGGCAGCGCTGGCGTTTCCGTGGGCGGTCAGCCCCTGGGTGCTGGTCCTGCGCAATCGGGCGGACCTGCTCGAGAGGGCCCGCCAGAGCTGGGATGTGCTGCTGGATCCGAGTCTCAAGGGTGCGTTGGTGCTGCCCTCGAGCCCCCGGATCAGCATCGCCCTGATGCAGGCCGACCCGGCTCGCCTGCGGCGGCTGCGGTCCAATGCCCTGGCCTACGACGACGCCAACGGGCTCAACATGCTGCTGCGGGGCAAGGCCAGCGCCGCCGTCGTGCCCCAACAGCGGCTGATCCCCCTGCTGCGCCAAGACCCGCGGCTGCAGGTGGTGCTGCCGGTCAGCGGCGCACCGCTGAGCTGGCAGCTGCTGCTGAGACCGTCGGGCAGCCAGGCCCCCCTGCCCCTGGGCTGGTTGCAGCAGGTGCTGGAACCCCCATTGCTGCCCCGGCTGCTGGCGGCGGGCTGGGTACCGCCCCTGCCCAGGGCCACCCTGCAGGCCAGCCTGCAGCAGCTGCCACCGGCGCTGGCCGCGTTGCTGTTACCGCCTGAGGCGGTGCAGCAACGCTGCTGGAGCCTGCCGCCCCTGAGCCCGCAGCAACGGCTGGCCTGGCAGACCCTGTGGGATGCGGCCGCCCCCTAGTCGTCCCAGAGCCGGCGCCCCGGTGCCGCCAGCAGGCGCTGGTGGGTGTCGGCCAGCAGCTCGGGGATGGGCAGCTGCAACGGGCAGCGCGGCAGGCAGGCACCGCAGCTGCCGCAGGCCTCGGCGTTGACCGTCTCCCACCAGTGGCCGGCACGGTTGATCAGGTTGTACCGCTCCTGGGCGAACGCCTGCAGGCCGTGGCCCACCGCCAGGTTGCGCAGCCGCAGCAACGCCGGGATCGGCACCTCGTTGGGGCAGGGCAGGCAGTCCCGGCACTGACCGCAGCGCTGGGTGCCGAGCCGGGCGCGGCCGGCGGCCTCGAGCCGCGCCAGGGCCTGGCTCTGGGCCGAACTGAGCCACGGCCCCGGGGCCGCGTCCGCTCCGGCGATGGCCTGGGCCAGCGCCAGGTCGCTGGGGCGGGCCGCCCCCAGGGTCAGGGTCGAGATCCCCTGATCCAGCAGAAAGCGGTAGGCGAGCTCCAGGGGTTCAAACGGCGCACAGTCGGCCCGCAGCACCTGGGGCGGGTCGTAGAGGCGGCCGCCCTTGTCAGCCGGCGAGATCGCCATCACACCGATGCCATCGGCCAGGGCGGCGCGGGCCAGGGGCAGGCGCTCCTGGTCAAACCAGTGCAGGTGCAGGCTGCAGAAGGCAAAGCGACCACTGGCCAGGGCCCGCTCGATCAGGGGGGTGCGGCCATGGCTGCTAAAGCCGACCTGGGTGACGAGCCCTTCGCCGGTGGCCCAGGCCAGCAGATCAGCCCCGGGGCCGTTCAGGGCCCAGTCGAGGTGCTCATCGCGGTTGATGCCATGCACGGCCAGGCCATCGAGGCGGGCCACCCCCAGCCGCTGCAGCATGGCCCGCAGCTGGTCCTGGGCGGCGGGCAGGTCGGGACCGGGCAGCAGCTTGCTGGTGATCAGCCATCCCCCCGCCGGCTGGACTCCCTGCCGCCCCAGGCGGGCCAGAGCCTGACCCAGAAAGGTTTCGGCGGGCCCGTAGGCGGCGGCGGTCTCAATGTGGTTGAGGCCAGCATCCACGGCCGCCCTCAGCACCGCCTCCATCTGGTCACCGCTGTCGATGGCCCGCATGGTGCCCAGCGAAAAGGGTGAGACCGCTGGCAAGCGGCCGAAACGGCGCCAGGGCAACTCAGCCACCGGGCTCGCCACCGGCGGGGGGGCCGCTCTGCTCGCCCTCATCCCCCTCGGGAGCCAGCTGGGGTTCGGGTTGGGCCTTGCTCAGATGGCGCACCAGCTCGGCGGGCGAAGTGCTGTCGAGAAAGCGTCGAAAGTCCTCGCGGTCCTCGGCGTCGGCCTCGGCATCGACCGGGATCGAAGCATCGGCCACCACCTCTTCGAGCATCCAGATGCCGCTGCCGGTGCGCAGGGCCAGGGCGATCGCATCGCTGGGGCGGGCATCGAGCTCCTGTTGTTGCTCGGGGCCGGGCCCCCCCAACTTGAGCACGGCCCTGAAGGTGTTGTCCTCGATCGCGTGCACGATCACGCGCTCGAGGGTCAGTCCTCCGGCCACCAGCAGGCTGACCATCAGGTCATGGCTCAGGGGCCGGGGCGGTGTCTGACCGCTGAGGCCGGCGAGGATGTTCTGCGCCTGGGCCTGGTCGATCCAGATCGGCACCTGCCGACGGCCAGAGGGATCCCGCAGCAACACAATCGGGCTGCGACTGGCTGCATCGAGGGCGATGCCAGCGACGCTCATCTCGACCATGGCCGCCGTGCGCCTGCTGTCTGATTATGGCCAGCAGAGGAACGGAGCGCCGCAGCCATGTTCACCGGTCTGGTGCAGGCCATCGGCACCGTGCAGCGAGCCGGCGGCAGCCTGCTGATCACCTGGCCGCATGGTCAGGCACTGGGGACACCCCTGCAGCTCGGCGACAGCGTCGCCGTCGATGGCGTGTGCCTGACCGTGACCCGGCTGCTGCCCCAGGGGTTCAGCGCCGATGTCAGCAGCGAGACCCTGCTGCGCAGCACCCTGGGAGCCAAGGCCGATCGGGGTGGGCCGGTCAACCTGGAACCGGCTCTGCGGCTGGCAGATCGCCTGGGCGGCCATCTGGTGAGCGGCCACGTGGACGGTCTGGGCCAGGTCGCGTCGATCGAGCGACAGCCCGGCTCCTGGCACCTGGCCCTGCGCTGGAGCGACCGGCGCTTCGGCCGCTACATCTGCGACAAGGCCAGCGTGGCGGTCAATGGCATCTCGCTGACCGTTGCCGGGGCGAGCGAGGACGGCAGCCACTTCTGGGTTGCGGTGATCCCCCACACCTGGAGCCACACCACCCTGCAGCACCTGCGCGTCGGCGAAGACGTGAATTTGGAGGCAGATCTGCTGGCCAAATACGCCGAACAACTGCTGCGCCAGGGCAGCAGCGATCACGGCAGCAGCAGTGCCGGCAACAGCGGCAACCGCAGCCTCAGCGACGACTGGCTGCGGGAACACGGCTGGGGCTGACAAGCCCCCCATCTCTGCCTACGGTCAGATCGACCCGCCAAGCCGCCATGGCGACCAACGCCGAGATCGAGAGAACGACCGCAGCCAGCCTGCGCTCATTCACGATCGCCGAAGGAATCCTGTTGCTTGTGCTCGGGATCCTGGCCCTGGTGTTCCCGGTGATCGCCTCCGCCTGGGTGACGGTGATCGTGGCGATCGCCTTTCTGGTGGGAGGCGTGGTCGGCTGGGTCAGCAACCTGACCCGGGCCAGGCGACTGAGCCGCTGGCATTGCTTCTGGCGCCTGGTGATCTCGACCCTGTTCCTGGTGGTGGGGGTGTGGATCATTCAGCAATTCAGCGCCGGGCCGCTGGCCGCAGGACTGCAGGTGGCCGCCCTGGCCTATGCGGTCGGCATCGTTTTTGTGGTCGAAGGGCTGGTCTCGACCGTTGTCTCCCTGAGCCATACCCAACGCAACGGCTGGGGGTGGGGCCTGGCCAACGGCATCGTCACCCTGATTCTGGGAATCCTGATCCTGAGCATGAAGGCGTGGGGCCTGATGTCAGTGCTCGGAATCCTGGTGGGGATCAGCTTCCTGTTCAGCGGCATCGACCTGCTGGCCTTCAGCGCCGCCTTTCATGCCGCCGACGACGCCTAAGCGTCGCCTAAGCCTCATCAGGGCCTGATTCGGAGTCCAAGGGTGTGAGCCAGATTGCACCGCTGTCGCGGTGCAACTCAATCCTGAATTCCTGGCCGGGTTCAAGGCCCAGGCGACGGGTGTAGGCATGGCCGATCAGCAAATTGCCATTGCCGTGGACCCTGGTGCGGAACTCGGCCTGTCGGCCTTTGGCGCCACCACCGCTGCCGCCATTGGAGCCGTTCGGCAGGCTGTAGCCCTTGGCTTCAACCAAAGCGCGGTAAAAACTCTTTTTGAGCAACCGACCGCTGGGGCCAACGTAACCACAGGCTCTGGCGATCTGGTCCTCGGGTCTGTTGCTCAACGAACGGGCCCGCTCAAGCAGGGCCTGGCCGACCAACATCCCGCTGTGCGGGGAATCCGATGAAGGTGTCTGCGCAGCCATGGTCCGAATCAATCCATCTCAAACAACCTTGCTGAAATTGTGCCGATCAACTGTGGCGATCGGCAAGGTCTGGCGCGACCGATCTGGATCGATCAGAGCAGATAAAGGATGCCGTAAAGGATCACCCAGATACCATCGACAAAGTGCCAGTACAGCTCAGCAGCTTCAAGGCCGAAATGGCTGTCCTGGCTGATGCTGCCGCCAGGCCGGGCCTGGAACCAGACGATCAGAATGCAGATCACCCCAAGGGTGACGTGCAGACCGTGAAACCCGGTCAGGGCGTAGAAGGTGCTGGCAAACAGGTTGTCGGTCAGGCCGAACGGCAGCGAAAAGTACTCCACCATCTGTCCGGCCAGGAAGGCAATGCCGAGGGCAATGGACAGCAACAGCCAGCGGCGTGATGTCTGCATGCGCCCGGAGCGGCACGCCGTGCCCGCCCGGTGAAAGGTGAAGCTGCTGACCAGCAGCAGCACGGTGTTGATGGTGGGCAGCAGGAGCTCGAGCTCATAGATGGCCCCCTCAGGCAGGGGATTGACCGCCCGAAAGGTGAGGTACGCGGCAAAGAAGCCGGCAAAGGTCATGCCATCGGCGACCAGAAAGGTGGCCAGGCCGAACAGGCGGAAATCGGGGTGCCCGTGCTCTTCGCTGGCCGGCTGGGCTGTTGTGACGGGTTGAAGGCTTGTGTCCATGCTGAGCCAGGGTTCGTTGGGTGAGATCCGGGCGGGTTCAGGATTTGCCGGAAGACCAGAGATCCCGGCCGCTGATGCGATCGAGATCAAAACCACCCGGGTGTTCGCCGTAGCCATAGGGCTCGGTGACCAGCGGCGCCTCGCCAATCCAGTTCTCCACCGGCGGCGGTGAACTGGTCAGCCATTCGGGGGTGAGGGCGTTCCAGGGGTTGTCGCCTGCCACAGGACCGCGGAAGGCGGTGACGACCACGTTGATCAACAGCGGCAGGGTGCTGATCGCCATCAACAGGGCCCCCACACTGCTGACCTGGTTCCAGGTGGTGAAAGCCGGGTCGTATTCGGCGACCCGCCTGGGCATGCCGTTCAGTCCAAGCCAGTGCTGGGGAGCGAAGCACAGATTGAAGCCGATGAAGGTCAGCACAAAATGGAGGCGACCCAGGTCTTCGTTCAGGAGCCTGCCGGTGAACTTGGGATACCAGTGGTAAAGAGAGGCAAAGATCACGAAGACCGAGCCGCCATAGACGATGTAGTGAAAGTGGCCGACCACGAAGTAGGTGTCATGCACGTGGATGTCGAACGGCACCTGGGCCAGGGCCACACCGGTGATGCCGCCGAAGACGAAATTGAAGATGAAGGCACAGGAGAAGAGCACCGCACTGTTGAGAGCGATCTTTCCGCCCCAGAGCGTGGCGAGCCAGTTGAAGAACTTGATCCCCGTCGGCACGGCGATGAACGACGTGGCAATCGTGAAGAACAGGCGCATCCAGGGGGGTGTGCCGCTGGTGAACATGTGGTGAGCCCAGACCACAAGGCCCAGCACCACGATCGCCATAATCGAGTACACCATGGTGGTGTAACCGAACAATGGCTTGCGGGCGTGGACGGGAAGGATTTCGCTGACCAAGCCAAAGGCCGGCAGCACCATGATGTAGACGGCGGGGTGGGAGTAAAACCAAAACAGGTGCTGATAGACCACCACGTTGCCGCCGAGGCTGGGGTTAAAAAAGCCCGTGTGGGCGATGATGTCAAAGCTGAGCATCACCAGGGTCCCGGCCAGAACGGGTGTGGCAAGCACCACCAGAATGCTGGTGCCCAACATGGCCCAGCAAAACATCGGCAACTGCATCAGCTTCAGCCCTGGACGCCTCAGCTTGAGGACCGTGGCGATGAAATTGATGCCCCCAAAGATTGAGCTTCCCCCCAGCAGGAGCACGCTCAGAATCCAGACGATCTGACCAGCAGCAGGGGTGGTCAGACTCAGGGGGGGATAGGCGGTCCAACCGGACTGGGACGCGGCACCGGCAAGGAAATAGCTGCTGATCAACAACAGTCCGGCGGGCGGAATCAACCAGAAAGCGACAGCATTGAGCCGGGGGAATGCCATGTCTCTGGCCCCCACATAAAAAGGGATCAGATAGTTGCCGAAAGCCCCGTTGACCACCGGCACAATCCAGAGAAAGATCATGATCGTGCCGTGCAGGGTCAACACCTCGTTGTAGGTGTCACGGCCGACAAAATCCGACATTGGACTGGCCAGCTCGGTGCGAATGACGCCTGCCAGCGCACCACCAACCAGATAAAAGAGAAAACCGCAGACCAGGTATTGGATGCCGATCACTTTGTGATCGAGACTAAAACTCAGGTACCGCAGCCAACCCTGTGGCTGCAGGCCCGGTTCCAACTCCAATGGGTTCGCAACAGTCATGGCTTGCACAGGGTGGGCTTAAAGGGCATCAATCGTCTGAATCCGGCAGCTGGATCGCTCTTCAACCCGTGGGATGGCCAGGGGCAGCAGCGACGGTGGCAGGCCTGTTGGATTGCAACCAGGCCTCGAACGCCTCGGGCTCATGCACCACCACGGTCGAACGCATGCCGCCGTGGTACGGACCGCACAGTTCCGCACAGACGATCGGATAGGAGCCGGCGCGGGTGGGGGTGAAGGTCAGCACGGTCGGCTGGCCCGGGATCACGTCCTGCTTGAGGCGGAACTGGGGCACCCAGAACGCATGGATCACATCACGGGCCTCCATGTGCAGCTCCACGCTCTGCCCCAGGGGGACATGGAGCTCACCACTGGTGATCTCGGCTCCGGGGTAGTGAAAGATGAAGGCAAACTGCATGGCCGTGACATCCACAGGCAACACGGCACCGCCATCACCGCTGCGGCCGATGCCGCCCCAGATGCGCTCGTCCTGGCCCGAACTCTGAACGGACACCTGCTCGACCATCGGAGCCATGGCCCCGTGGTCATGGAGGGAGGCCATGCCCCCCATCCGTTCGTAGATGTCGTAGCTGTAGATGCCGACAAACAGCACAACAACCGCAGGGATGGCGGTCCAGACGATTTCCAGGGGCAGATTGCCTTCGATCGCCAGGCCATCACCGGTATCACCGGTGCGCCGCCTGAAGCGGACCAGGCTGTAGACGATCAGGCCCGTAATGCCGAGAAACAGAATCGTGCCGATGCTGAACAGCACGACGAACAGATCGTCATAAACGGGTGCATTGCTGCTGGCCTCGACCGGAAGCAGGTTGACGTTGTGTCCAACCCACAGCCCGGCGAGGGTCAGCACGACGCCGATCAACAGGGTGATCAGAGCTGGAGGAACGGCCATTGGGCTCTGCGGGCAGAAGCCGGAGGACCCACCCTATGGGCAGTTTCAGTCCTGTGTGCAACAGGTGCTGATTTGCAGGTCAAGTGGTCCACAGATCCAAAAACAATGGCTACGTTGAGCTGCAATCGCTCCAGGTGTCGTGCAATCCAGCTGGACCGATCCGAGACTTTCGAAACGGCTGGCCCAGCTCAGCGCCCATCTGGTGGTCGCCCTGGTGGCCCTGGTCGGCATCGGCGGCGCCACCCGGGTGATGGAGGCGGGTCTGGCCTGTCCCGACTGGCCCCTCTGTTACGGCAGCCTGCTGCCGGGCGGCCGCATGAACATGCAGGTCTTTCTGGAGTGGTTCCACCGGCTTGACGCTTTTGTGGTCGGCGTTGCGCTGTTGGTCCTCTGGGCCGTCAGTGTCTGGCAGCGCCGGGTGCTGCCGCGCTGGGTGCCCTGGCTCTGCAGCGGAGCCCTGCTGCTGGTCGTGATTCAGGGGGGCCTGGGAGCCCTGACCGTGCTGGCCCTGTTGCCCAGCGCCGTGGTCACCGCTCACCTGGCCGTGGCCCTGTTGCTGGTGGCGCTGATCAGCGCCACCAGCCAGCGCCTGCTGAGCAGCAACGATGCAATCAGCACCAAACCACCAAGGTTGTGGATGGTGCTCGCCGCCATCAGCCTGATCGCCGTTTTGGCCCAATGCCTGCTGGGCGGGGCCATGGCCACCCAGTGGGCTGCTGAACGCTGCCTCAGCAGCGGTAGCGGCTGTGGATGGCTCGGTGCCCATCGCCATCTGGCCACGATCGCCGCGGCAACGGTTGTCGTTCAGGCCGTATTCGCTCTACTGCTGAAACTCAAAGGGGTCGTCTGCGGGCTCAGCCTGTCGGCGGCGGCATTGGTGGTGGTGCAGGTCGGGCTGGGGATCAGCAGCTGGCATCTACAGCTGCAGGCTCCACTGATCACCGTCACCCACCAGGTGGTGGCTGCCCTGCTGGTCGCCGTGCTGACGGCCGGTCTGAGCCGGGGGGTGGCCCATGGTTAGCGCCTCTCTGACGAACACGGCGGCTGATCCAACAGCCGCACGCGACGCAACCGCCACAGCCACCCCACCCCGCCGTCGCCCGGTGCTGCCGGCCTGGCTCGAAATCGCCAAGCCCCGCCTGATCCCCCTGCTGCTGGCCACCACCCTGGGGGGGATGGCCCTGGCCGAAGAGGGATGGCCAGCCAGCGGCGCCACCATCGCCCTGACCCTGCTGGGGGGGACCCTGGCCTCGGGGGCTGCCGGCATCCTCAACTGCCTTTGGGAGCAGGATCTGGACGGCCGCATGCAGCGCACCAGCAGCCGTGCCCTGCCGTCGGGCCGCCTGGCCCAGAACGCGGCCTTTGGCCTGGCCATCAGCCTGACCGCGGCATCCGTGCTGGTGCTGAGCCTGGGGGTCAACCCCCTGGCCGCCGGATTGTCGCTGCTGGGACTGTGCAGCTATGTCCTGCTGTACACCGCCCTGCTCAAACCCCGCACCAGCCAGAACATCGTCATTGGTGGGGTTGCGGGAGCGATCCCGCCCCTGGTCGGTGCCGCGGCGGTGAGCGGCCACCTGGGGCTGGGTGCCTGGTGGCTGTTCGCCCTGGTGATGGTCTGGACACCGGCCCATTTCTGGGCATTGGCACTGCTGCTGCGCGACGACTACCGCTCGGTGGGCATTCCGATGCTGCCGGTCGTCAAAGGAGTGCGCGTCACGGTGAAGGCCATCAACACCTACGCCTGGCTGACCGTGACCGTCAGCATGCTGGGGATGGTGGTGCTGCCCAGTGGCGGCCTGCTCTATGGCCTGCTGGTGCTTCCCTTCAATTGGCGCCTGCTGCAGCAATGCCGATCCCTGGCCCGCTCACCCGAGGATCCGGCTGCCCAGAAGGGACTGTTCCGCTGGTCGATCTTCTATCTGTTCGGCATCTGCCTTCTGCTGCTGCTGGCCCGCTCGCCCCAGGCGTTGGATCTGCAGCTGGGCAGCCTGCTGACCCTGCTGGCCTGAACTGGATTCTCCTAGATTCCCTTGATGCCAGGAGCAGGAGACCGTTCGGCTTGATTGAGCTGCAGCACCTCAGCAAGCGCTACGGGGGCGGTCGCGCGACAGCGCCCGTCGTCGCCCTGGATGACCTCTGTCTGACCGTGCCCGAAGGCTGCCTGTTCGGCCTGCTGGGACCGAACGGGGCCGGCAAAACCACCACCCTGCGCATCCTTTGCACCCTGCTGGCCCCCGACGCCGGCAGCGTCAGGGTGGGCGGCATCGATGGGCTCACCGACCCGCGGGCGGTGCGCAACCTATTGGGCTACGTGGCCCAAGAGGTCGCGATCGACAAAATCCTCACCGGCCGCGAGTTGCTGACCCTGCAAGGCGACCTTTATCACCTGCCCCGACCCCGCCGCGACGCGCGCATCGAAGAGCTGATCGCCCTGCTGGGCATGGACGCGTGGGTCGATCGCCGCTGCGGCAGCTATTCGGGCGGCATGCGCCGGCGCCTGGATCTGGCAGCAGGCCTGTTGCACAGCCCGCGGCTGCTGGTGCTCGATGAGCCCACAGTCGGCCTCGACATCGAGAGCCGCAGCGCCATCTGGCAGGTGCTGCGCCGGTTGCGCGATGCCGGCACCACCGTGCTGCTCAGCAGCCATTACCTCGAAGAGGTCGAAGCCCTGGCCGACCGACTGGCGATCATCGACAACGGTCGGGTGATTGCCGAGGGCACCCCGACCGAGCTCAAGGCCGCCCTTGGCGGCGACCGGGTGACTCTGCGGGTGCGTGAATTCAGCGATCAGGAGGAGGCCCTGCGGGTGCAGGCCCTGCTCCAGGGCTGCACGGGGGTGCGCCAGGTGGTGGTCAACCAGGCCCAGGGCTTCTCGCTGAACCTGGTGATCGAGCACGAAGGGGTTGTGGAGGCGCTCAGGCGCCAGCTGGCCGAAGCGGACCTGCCCGTCTTTGCCCTGGCCCAGAGCCGGCCCAGCCTCGATGATGTCTACCTGCAGGCCACCGGCCGCACCCTGATGGATGCCGAACTGGCGGTGGCGGGCAGCCGCGACGCCAAGGCCGAACGCAAACAGAGCATGCGTTAACCCATGACCACCGCCAATCCCGCCCTGACCGACCCCAATCCTGGATCCGCCAATGGTCCAGGGGCTTCAGCCCTGGCTGAAATCAGCCAGGAGACCCTGGCCCTGACCCGGCGCCTGTTCGTGCAGCTGGCGCGGCGCCCTTCCACCCTGGTGGCCGGGGTGCTGCAACCGCTGATCTGGCTGGTGCTGTTTGGCGCCCTGTTCGCCAACGCACCCGAGGGTCTGCTGCCCGGCGGCATGAGCTATGGCCGTTTTCTGGGGGCGGGCGTGATTGTGTTCACGGCCTTCAGCGGCGCCCTCAATGCCGGCCTGCCGGTGATGTTTGACCGGGAGTTCGGCTTTCTGAACCGACTGCTGGTGGCGCCCCTGCGCTCCCGCAGTTCGATCGTGCTGGCTTCGGTGCTGTACATCACGGCCCTGAGCCTGGTCCAGAGCCTGGCGATCATGGTCACTGCAGCCCTGCTGGGCTATGGCTGGCCCGGGGCAGCGGGGCTACTGCTGGTGCTGGTGACCCTGCTGCTGCTTGTCTTTGCCGTCACGGCACTCAGTCTGGGTCTGGCCTTTGCCCTGCCGGGCCACATCGAGCTGATCGCCGTCATCTTTGTGGCCAACCTGCCGCTGCTGTTCGCCAGCACGGCTCTGGCCCCGTTGAGTTTCATGCCCACCTGGTTGGGGTGGCTAGCGGCGCTGAATCCCCTTACCTTCGCGATTGAACCGATCCGTGCCGCCTACAACGGCGACTTCTCCCTGAGCGCCGTGGTGCTTCAGGCCCCCTACGGGGATCTGACGACCACGGCCTGCCTGGGGTTGCTCGCCGCCCTGGCCAGCGGATTGTTTCTGGCGATCCGCCCCCTGCTGGATCGCAAGCTCTCCTGAACCCCAAGGCCGTGCCCGCTCCTCACCGCCATGCCCCACCGGAACGTCCCGATCCGGTGGTGCTGCTGATCGATGCTGTGATCAATCGCCAGACCGAGTTGGCCCGGCGTCTTGGCCAGCAATGGATCCACCGGCATGGCCTTCAAGCCTTTGCCACCATGGGCCGCAACCGCTTGGTCCAGACCTGCGGCGAGGACGGACTGGGCTGGTTGAAGGACCTGCTGGGCCTGCCCGCCCAGCCGCAGCTGTCACAGCCAACGCCAGAGCCAGCGCCAGAG
>JAIXOF010000192.1 GCA_027486935.1 Cyanobium sp. C1_MAG_00004
CAGCTGGGCCGACGGAGGTCTTCGTGCCGATCGTCAAGCTCGGGAAGCTACGCCTAGAGCCAGGGTACGCAAGGGTGCGCCTAGGGGGTGGTGCGGTGGAGGTTGCGCTGGAGAAGGCGCCCTTGGAGGACGGGGAGGGGGGCGAGGGGGGTGACGGGAGCGGGTGAGGACACCACGGACGCGACCCTAGACCTGTGCACCTGCTACTTTGAACTCTCGCACAAGTACTAGTTGCTACTTCGCACCAAAAGACCTCCTTTTCCCGCTACTTTTGCTACTTTTGCTACCTGAAAGTAGAGGCCGCGGGGGCCGCGGCTACTTCTGGGTGTAGCAAGCGTGAAAAATGCCCCTGGTCGAGGGGTGGGGTACGGGCGCCGGCGCGGGCGCGGGCGCCGGCGCCGGCGCCGGCGCCCCGCGCACCAACGCCCTCGCCCTCCTCGGCCGCCCCGCCGCGAATGGCCTGGGCGCAGGTCAGGGTCCTTCTCCCAAGAAGAAAAAGGCGGGAGCGGCCGATGCAGGCGCCGGGGCGGGCGCGGGCGCAGGCGCGGAAGACGAACCTCGTCCCGCCTTTTCCGTCGCCGCCTTCCGCCGCATGGTCAAGCAGTCGCCGTGGATCCTCAACACGCCCGAAGCGGAGAGTGCATACATCAAGGATGGAGATATCGCCTGCACCATCTGCCCTGGAAAGGGCGGCAATCCGCCTAAGGTCATGTCCGTCGGCAACTCCACTTCAAACGTGTTGAAGCACGGCCAGTCCAATGCGCACGGCGCCATCTTGGCCGCGTCCGAGGCCGCGAACGGGCAGCTCAAGCTCGACGACCACGTGGAGAAGGGCGTCGAGTTCTTCGACAACAAGGCGGAGAGGACGCAGCGCAAGCGCCTCACCCTCGAGGTGCGCGGCCTCGTCCACGCACGCCTTGCGGCGGGCGGGATCGCGCCATCCGCCATGCTGGGTCTCCTCGGCAGGGACAGCGAGGCCTACTTGGCCCTCCGCATCCTGCACGACAACGGCGAGGGTGTCCACGAGCGCAGCACAGTCGCCCGTGACTTCAAGGCAGTGTTTCGCCTCCTGAGGGAAAAGATTCGCGTGGATCTCAAGGGCGTCTCGGGCGCCCTCATCAGCGACGGCGCCTCCTTGCGCTCCCACAAGCTGATGGCGATCCTCTTCGACTCCGCCCACCTCCCCAACCCCGTCCTCCTCAAGCTTATCAGCGTTGACCTCGACGGCAAGGACGAGGCCGCGGAGGAGGAGGCGGGGGAGGAGAAGAAGAAGGCCGCCTACTCTGCGCTGCAGCACGCCAAGGACATCCGCAGCATTTGCGCGGACTACGGCATCGATATCCCGACGCAGGTCACGTGCTTCATGGGCGACAACGTTTCTTTCAACGATAAGGTCGCCAAGGAGCTCAACGTCGATCGCGGGAAGTGCGTCCCGCACATCCTCAACCTCGTCATGCGCGCAGGAGTGACTGCCTTTGGCCTCGCAGACCCGCTCATCATACAGGCAAGCCGCCTCCTCTCAGCAGGCGGCGGCCAGGCTCGCAGCCGCGAACTGCGCAAGGAGTACCGCCTGTCCCCCCATGGTATGGCGGTGCACACGAACCGCTTCGGGGACGTCGTCAGGGCCGCCCAGTTCCGCCTCGCGAACTTCGCGGACGTCGCCGACTTTCACCTGAACGGCAAGTCCATGGCGCTGACGACCGCCCTCGACGACCTGGCCGCAGCCTCTGACGAGGCCGATGTCGGAAACGCCGATGTGCTGCTGCCTGTCCCCTACGCCCCCGTCCCACGGCTCAAGAGCGTCAGGGATGCGTATGCAGACCCTCTTGCGTACCCCACACTCTACTTCATCAACCACTTGTTCGGGGCCTTTCGCAGCCTCGTCCCGCGCTTCAGTGCGAACTCGCCGCCTTCGCAGGACGACATCTCTGCCGTCACGCTCGCTCGCTCCAGGCTCGCGGACATCCAGGGCCACCTCGCGGACACGCTCTCGCTTGTGGACAGCTTCCCCGGCATGCCCAAGGACAAGAAGCAGCTTAAGAAGATCAAGGGCGAGCTCGCCAGCACGATCAGGGCATCTACGACCGATGCCTTGCAGGCCTACGACAAGCACATGCCGTCGGCTCTCAAGTTCCAGTCGAGGCGGCGCGTTTACGACACGCGTGTCCAGCCCCTGCCCTTTTCGGGGGACCCCTCCGCCGAGGACCTCGGATGCTTCGTCGTCGACATCAGCGACGTGCGACCCCAGTACAAGGCCTACGTGCAGGAGTGGACCGAGCAGAACGTGGCGCACAAGAAGCGCTACGCCGATCCCAAGCAGTACTGGCGCGGGAAGCTCTCGTCGTGGCCCGCCCTCGCCAAGGTGGCCCTCTGGTGGCTCTCCTTCCCTGTTTCATCTATTGCGGCCGAGCGCTCTTTCGCCATCATGCGCCACATCTGCAGGCCGTCTCGCTCGAGTATGCACGGCGAAACAGTGGAGATGAACGTGTTCTTCGCCGCCAACAAGGACATGCTCGAGGCCACCCTCCGCACGCGCCGCTCTGACCTTGCGACGGCGTCACAGAAGGCGAGGGTGGCACAGCGGAGGGTACGCCGTGCTGCGGCCACCGTCCCCGCTGCTGCGGCTCCCATAGCGGCGGCAGCGGCAGGCGCACCTGTGGGCGCCGCGGCCGTGGGGCCTCGCGCCGTGGCGCCTCCTGCTGCGGGTGAGGAAGGCGCGGCTGGCGCCGGCGCAGGTGGAGCAGCAGCGCTGCTTTTCGACGTCGGGGACAGCAGCGAAGCGGAGCAGGAGGACGCCATCCTCAACTCCGACGAGGAGGAGGGCATCGAAGCGATCGTTCTCGACCGTCGGGGCAACGTGGGCAGCGACGACTCCGAGGACGGCGACGCGCAGGAGGAGGAGGAGGAGGAGGAGGAGGAGGAGGAGGAGGAGGAGGTGGAGGAGGAGGTGGAGGAGGAGGACGACGGCGACGACGACGACGGCGGCGACGGCGACGGCGACGACGACGACGACGGCGACGAGGACGGCAG
>JAIXOF010000070.1 GCA_027486935.1 Cyanobium sp. C1_MAG_00004
ATGAACTTGCGGTAGGTGAAGCCAACCGCACACACCTGGCAAATGCTGACCACCTCCGGCTGGATCAATCCAGGTTCAGAAGGAGCAGAGACAGGGGGATCGCTGTCAGGCAAGCGGATTCAGGCTGTCCACGAGCATCATCAACCATCCAGATCAAGATCGAGAACCCTGAAGCCGCATCTGCAGATCGAATCCGACCTGCGGAACGGGTTCACACCCCATAGAAGTCCCGGTACCAGGCCACAAACCGGGCCACCCCCTCGCGCACAGGTGTGTTGGGCTTGAAGCCGGTCCAGGCCTCCAGGGCGCTGGTGTCGGCAGCGGTGGCGGGCACGTCGCCGGGTTGCATCGGCAAGAACTCCTTGACGGCGGTGACTCCCAGGGCCGCCTCGATCGCCTCGATGTACTCCATCAGCGGCGTGGGGTTGGAGTTGCCGATGTTGAACACCCGGTGCGGCGCCCAGCTGGTGGCGGGGTCGGGCACCGGCACGCCGGCATCAAAGCCCGGGTCAGGGGTGGCGGGCTTG
This sequence comes from Cyanobium sp. C1_MAG_00004, assembly GCA_027486935.1. Classification (GTDB taxonomy): domain Bacteria; phylum Cyanobacteriota; class Cyanobacteriia; order PCC-6307; family Cyanobiaceae; genus RGUW01. The sequence goes on from JAIXOF010000070.1 coordinate 528, forward strand.
TCGAGCACCCGGATCAGGCTTTCAACGATGTCATCGACATAGGTGAAATCGCGCACCATCTGGCCGTGGTTGAACACCTGGATCGGCCGACCCTCAATCATGGCCCGGGTGAACAGGAACAGAGCCATGTCGGGCCGCCCCCACGGCCCATAGACCGTAAAAAAGCGCAGGCCGGTGGCCGGCAGGCCAAACAGGTGGCTGTAGGTGTGGGTCATCAGCTCGTTGGCCTTCTTGCTGGCCGCATATAGACTGACGGGATGGTCCACGCCCTGCTGCTCAGAAAACGGCAGGTGGGTGTTGCCGCCATAGACCGAGCTGCTGCTGGCATAGACCAGATGCTCGATGCCGTGGTGCCGGCAGGCCTCGAGGATGTGGCCAAAGCCCACCAGGTTGGCCTGGATGTAGGCCGCCGGGTTCTCGAGGGAGTAACGCACCCCCGCCTGGGCTGCCAGGTTGACCACGCGCCCCGGGCGGTGCTGCTCAAAGGCTGCCGCTACGGCGGCGGCGTCTTCGAGGTCAGCCTGGACCCATTCAAACGCGGTGCCGCTAGCGGCCGCTGTCGCCTCAAGCCGGGCCAGGCGGGCGCGCTTGAGAGCCGGGTCGTAGTAGGGGTTGAGGTTGTCGTACCCCACCACCGGCGTACCGCGCTCGAGCAACCGTGTCGCCAGGTGAAAGCCGATGAACCCGGCCGCACCGGTGATCAACACAGACTGCTGCGTGGAGGGCGGCAAGAGGGGCATCACATTGAACACTGATCCTGTCGAACCCTACGCATTGACAAGCTGCACGTGATCACACACCAGCCGTCCAACTGGGTGAGGCAGTCAGCCCGTCCAGATCTTGGCCAGCTGCAACTGCAGGCCGGAGAACGCGGGGCCGGCCTGGTCCAGCAGGCGGCCGAGGTGCTGCCAATCCCACCGCCGCCTATCCCACCCCCGCACAGCGGCCCAGCACCTCGCTGCTGGAGTGCACGACAAGCCGCGAAGGCCTGGGGCTGGCATCACGCCACTGGCACCATGCGCTGTGGCCGGCACTTGAGAGCGTTGTTACCGACAACTGAATCGACTGTTCAGGTGGAACCGTCCAGCCAGACCTGGAGGTCGCCTGGGCTGAGGATCAGCAGCGGGTTCGTGCACCCTTGAAGCGCTAGCAGATCTGCATCGCCGCTCACCAGCACAGACGCTTCGGCGGCCAGGGCCAGATCCAGAAATATCTGATCGTGGGGGTCTCGCACCCGGTGGAAGCTGGCAGGAATCAGGGCCGTCCAACTTTCACACCACGGCAGAAGGTCCTCCAACAGCCGCTCACAATCGTTTGGGTCCAGGCGAAATTTGGGGTATGCCAGCACCCTTAACAACTCCTGCAGGGTGGGCTGAGCCAGCAAGGGAGTGAGGCGACCACACTGCCAACACGGACGCAACCAACCAAGCCGGCCGTGGTCAAACAACAGAGCGGAGATCAACACATTGGTGTCGAGAAACGCCCGGATTTGCCCGGGCGTCATGGGTTGCGGGCCCAGTTCACGGCATCGGCTACATCGGCTTCCGTGATCCCGAGCTCCCGTAAGCGGGCCCTCACGGCACTGGCGCCACCCGGGTGAAGCGGGGTCAACACGATGCGGCCGTTCTCGCAAGTCACGTCGTAGTAGTCCGCCGGGCCCGTCTGCTCCACCAGCGCCTTGGGCAGGGTGAGCTGGTTCTTGCTGGTGCGCTTGGCGACAACCATGGGCAACAACTGAGCAAGGAATTCTTACTTTACGTCAATTCCTTAGCCATGACTCGTCCCGGTCTGGCCGAACGCCCCGTCCGACTCCATCGGATCAATCAGGAAAAGCGCGTCCTCACCGCCAGGCACCGCAAGGGCGAGTCCGTAGATATCGGTGATCTGGCCATGATGGCGCAGCCGCTCTGCCTGGGCAGCCAGCAAGCGGTCAAATTGGGTCGCGGTGTGGCATGAGGTGGCCACTGAGAATCGATCCCACCTTGCGCAAGGCTTTATGGCCTGCCAACGGCGTGCGCCGACAATGAATCCGCCATCTCACCGGGTGCGTTGATGAAGGTTCTGCTCACGGGCGCCGCCGGCCAGCTGGGCCAGGCCCTGATCGCGGCGTTGCCGCACCGGCCCGACTGGGTGCTCAATGCCGGTGCCTACACGGCGGTCGACAAGGCCGAGAGCGAGCCCGACCTGGCCATGGCGGTGAATGGGGGCGCACCTCGCGCCTTTGCCGAGGCGTTGCGGGAGCTGGGGCAGGGGCAGCTGCTGCAGGTGAGCACGGATTTTGTGTTCGACGGCAGCCAGGGCCACCCCTATTCGCCAGAGCAGCCCCGCCAGCCTCTGGGGCTCTATGGCGCCAGCAAGGCGGCGGGCGAAGCAGCCGTGGAGGAGCTGCTGGGGACCGGGCGGGGCGTGATCCTGCGCACCAGCTGGGTGTATGGGCCGGTGGGGCACAACTTTTGCTGCACGATGCTGCGGTTGCACAAGGAGCGCCCGCAGATCAGCCTGGTGGCCGACCAGGTGGGCTGTCCCACCAGCACAGCCGGATTGGCGGCGGCTTGCTGGCGAGTGCTGGAACGGGCTGCAGGACCGCAAGAAGCGCTGCCCCAGGTGCTGCATTGGAGTGATGCCGGCGCCGCCAGCTGGTACGACTTTGCCGTGGCGATCGGCGAGCTGGGCCTGAGCACCGGCCTCATACATCAACCGGCCGAGGTGCTGCCAATTCGCACCGCCGACTACCCCACACCCGCGCAGCGGCCCAGCTACTCGTTGCTGGATTGCACGGGCAGCCGCGACGCCTTGGGGTTGGCGCCATGCCACTGGCGACAGGCGCTGCAAGTGGTGTTTGAGAGCGTCGCCACAAGGGCCTGAGCCGGAGCCTCCTTCTGCGACGGTGGTGTGATGTCAACATCCGGCATCCCAAACGCCCCCGAGCTACCCGACACCACCCACCCGCTTTCAGGAAAGTTGTCACCCCTTGATCTGAAGACCCGGGGGCTTGAGGACATGACCAATGCGTCGCTACAGCGAAGCCGTCAAAGCTGACGTGAGAAGGCGAATGAGTCCGCCAATGCGGCAGTCCGTCGCCAGGATTTCAGAGGAGCTAGGCATCCACGTGATCACCCTCTACAACTGGAGGAAGGCCTGGCGGTTGCAGGGAGAGGTGGTGCCGGCATCCGAGAAAGACCCTGATGGCTGGAGTGCTGCCGACAAGTTCACGGTGGTGCTCGAGACCGCTGGGCTGAACGCCACCGAACTCAGTGCCTACTGCCGTGAGCGGGGGCAGTACCGGAGCAGGTGGAACGTTGGAGTCAGGCCGCCCAGGATGCCAACGAGAAGCCTGTGCTGACGTTGAAAGAGCAGAAGGAGCTCGAGAAACTCCGGGCCCAGGACCAACGAGAGATCAAGGCTCTCAAGAAGGAGCTGCAGCGCAAGGAGAAGGCCATGGCGGAGATGGCGGCCTTGCTGGTGCTGCGAAAAAAGTGGGAGGCCTTCTGCTCGGAGTACGCGGAAGGCTGACCAGCGCCGCTCACCGCCGCAAGGCGATCGAGCTGATCAGCGAGGCCCATGCCGCTGGTGCAGGCCTGCTCAGCGCCTGCGGGGAGTTCGGCATCTGCCTGCGCACCCTCAAGCGCTGGCGGAAGGCCTTGATCGGTGATGGCGGTGGTCACGATCGCCGTAAAGGCAGTCCACGCCTGGTCTCGCACAAGCTGAGCGAGGAGGAACGCCAACGCATCCTGCTCACCTGCCACCAGGCGGAGTACGCCTCACTGCCACCAGGGCAGATCGTGCCAGCTCTTGCCGATCGGGGCCTGTACATCGGATCGGAGAGCAGCTTTTACCGGGTACTCCACGCCCATGGCCAGGTCCAGGGGCGGACGAGCCAGGCCACCACAGGAACCAAGACCAGTGCCACGGCTCAGGGCCTCAGGAGCGAAGCAGGTGTGGAGTTGGGACATCACCTATCTCCGCACCACCGTGCGCGGGATCTGGCTGTACCTCTACCTGGTAATTGACGTCTGGAGCCGCAAGGTCGTGGCCTGGGATGTGGATGAACGTGAGGATCCCGCCATTGCAGCGGATGTGGTGAGCAGGGCTTGCCTCAGAGAGCGGATCAGCAAGACACGAAAGCAGCCGCTGATCCTCCATGCCGACAACGGCAACGCCATGCGTGAACCACACTGGAAAGCAGGCTGGAGGAACTGGGCGTGCACAGGTCGTTCTCCAGACCACGGGTGTCCAACGACAACCCATACTCGGAATCCCTGTTCAGGACGGTGAAGTATCGACCTGATTACCCGCGTAAGCCGTTCACCACCAAGGACGAGGCCTGTCAGTGGGTGGCATCGTTCGTCGACTGGTAAAATCACCAAAATCGCCACAACGGCATCAAATTCGTGACGCCCCAGCAACGTCACTGCTGTCAAGCCGTAGAGATCAGCCGGCACCGCGCTGTCGTCTATGAACAGGCCCCCCAGCGCCATCCAAGGCGGTGGTCACGATCAACGAGGTGCTGGCGTCAACCGGATGTGGTCTGGATCAATCAGCCGCCGGATGAGCTCGGTGAACCAGGGCAGCTACCGTTTGTGCAGGCCGCCTGAACGGCAGCCCAGGAGTTACACCTTTCCTGAAAGTGACCGGCGCTGACCTGCCCTAACCGCAAGGAGCTAAAGCTATTTTACATTACTGGAAATATCCAAAGGCCTGATGAGTGCGTCATTCATGACAACCAAACACTGAAGGATGCCCCTTAGAACAATAGCCAGAGTTGCAATGGCCAGAGAATAACCAAAGGTTCTATAGCAGCCCCAAATCCAGAATATAACCTTTAGCTTATTGCCAGAAAGCGACGTGCTGCTTACAGCATAAACAGCCAGAGGATCCTGGCAGATAGAAACATTGCTCAAAGAGATCCTGCCAAGCACTTCACGCCAAAAGATATAGTCTTCATGATGAGCCGCCTCAAAACGAATTTGCGATATTAGGCTACGCCTTACACAAGAAGTTAGCATAGGGACAGGGTTGGCGAACAAAATCAATATTTTAGGCGACAGTAATGGCAGAGTGGTCCTTACCTTAGCCTTGCACAAACAACCACAGCGAGCCCGGAAATAAGCGGAATACAGCAAATCAACTGATGGAGTGCGAAGAATTATTTCCTGCTGGGCTGATAACTTGCCAGGGAACCAGCGGTCGTCGATATCAAGGAAACAAACATAGCGCCCATTGGCCATCTCTAAACCTATATTGCGAGCCTGATAAGGTCCACGAATACTCTTGGGGTTACCATTTGAAAAGAATCTGAATCTATTGTCCTGAGCGGTCAAGTGGGCCAACAGTTCTCTACCCCCATCAACAGAGCCATCGTCTACTATAATAGCCTCCCAATCTCCACATGCCTGCCTTAAGAGTGATTGAACATATCCCGGAACGTGCTCAACACCATTCAGCAATGGGGTCACAATTGAAAAGAGCGGAGGCCACTGAGAAGACGACGACATAAATTAACCAAGCAAAGATCTGACAAGCACGGTTTGTACTCAATAAACGCATCGCAAAAGATAGAGAGCGGAGGAGCATATCCGCATTCTACAATTAGAATCAAGGCAGAGTGCGGCAGGGGAAAGTGATCAATAGAAACCAGAATTTAGGCGGAATGTTAATTATTCTAATTCAATGAGACTCACAACGCGATGCCTGCCAGGCAGAAGAGAGGCAATTCTTGTCATAATAGACTTGCCAAATACCATAGTAAGGACAGCTTTTACAAATGGCCTGCACGATAGCAGGAAAGACTGGAATGGATTACGGCCCAAAGCAATAGACACTAAGTATACCTCGCGCGCTGCTCGAAGGCTGACAGTCGATGAATAGCCACCCAGAAGATAGCTTGAAAGTACTTTTTTAAGTATGCAAAAGTCAGCGTGCTTTCGGGCGATGGCGAAAAACATTTGGTCGGCGCCACTTTTTAGCCCCACATCATAATAGCCAAATCTTCGATGAAGAATTTTTTTGTAGAGAATTGACTGATGAGGCCAAACTGATCTTTCAGAAGGCTGAAATATATATGTAGCACGCCCATCTCCATAGCCATACCTCTGACCACCCACAATAATATCATGATTGTTGTTTGAGGAAAGTACATCTTCAACAGAGTTGCGAGCTCCACATTCTAATAAGTCGCCGGAGTTGACAATCCACAACCAAGGCCGTGATGAAACACTGACCCCTAAATTAATTGCTTTATATATTCCTGAGGGCGCCAAATAGCGATAGACGAGTGCAGAAAATAAACCCCTAGGGGCTGAGGCAACAAAGGCTTTTATCTGATCGTCCGAAGATCCGTCAACGATTATATACTCGTCAGAGCGAGAGGCTTGGCGCGAGATTGACGTGAAAGTCTTTACGAATTCCTCGTAGTTGTCCTTGGCAATAGTAATAAACGAGATCTGCATATTTGTTATTTCAAATAAGGGATTTTGGGGACGTACTGTAGAGTTTGCTGAGGGTAGTGCATGCTTTTGCAATACTTTGAGCTGGGGCACCCAAAAGATTCCCAAGATTTATAATCGATAGCATCTGTCCAGAGACGAAGTGCATATGAAATGACCTCAAGGCTGGACTTTGTAAATCAATAGAATCAAGGCCATGCAATGACTTGCTATTGTCCAAGACAAGAACCGCCGACGAACTATAAAATAACTCTATCTTAAATGATGGAATATTTGATATGAGGGGAATAGTAGAGAAAGCCTCTGCAAGTGGGAGGATTCCACTTTGAGTAGTTGATGTATAATCGAGAAGAATGTACCTATGACTGCTTATATGCTCATAAATAGTATCATCTGACAAGTCATTTTTTATTACAACGTTTACATTAAGCATAGACTTAACAGAATCCAGTATGTGCGAGTTTCTTGAGTAGGTGTGACTGGAAACAAGGATTGAAAAAAAGCGTGTAGGATTGGCCTTAAAGAATGATGGGAAGCCCATAATTCCCTTATCTGGGTTTAAAGTTCCGCAAATTGCTATTGAGTCACTTTTTTGCATTCCAATGAACTTTGAAAGCCTAATGGAGTAAATCAGGGGAATATATAGGAGTGTTTTTTTTAAAAGCCTTGAGATTACGCCTAAGAAGTTGTTTACTATAAGATAGTACGCCGACTCAGATGAATAAATTATTCCGTAAGACAAGAGTGCGCATATCGGATTATAAAGATAAGACAAGACAAGAACTTTGAGAAAGTACAAGAGAGAAGGGGATGCACTTCTTGTTACGAAGAAAGCTGTAGGAGATGGCTCATGGATCCAAAAGAATGTCCTAGAACTGTATAGAGAACATATCATCAGTGCAAGTATGTTTTTCCAGCTTGGTGACAACAGAATCACGACTGAATTACTTATATGGCAATTGAGTATTAACGGAAAGAAATCTGCAATCTTTCTTACTCTAAATCCTTTAGTTCTTTTATGATCGCTTGACAATAAGGCGTAATACTGAAAGAGACCAGCCTCATGCTGCACGTATGCTGGTGATCTACTGAAATTAACGACCAGAAAGTTGCTCATACTGCTAGGCGAAGATTCTATTTATGGAGTCATAAGAATAGCTCATTATGTTCAAAAGCGTTAAAAGGATTAATCGCGGGATTAGCCCGAGATTAGGTTTACAAATCCGAATAAAAGACATGCTATAGATGCGGACAAAGACATACATCGCAAGAAATGAAAAATAGTACTCAAGTCGCCATGCTAAGCCATGATAGCCAAGAATAAAGAATACTATACATGCCGCAGATCCACATGTAGAGGCTTGGAGTACTGAACCTCCGTGATGCAGGGCTGACTTTAGAGATTTTAACGGAAATATCAGCAAATATATTAAGTATGGGGAAAAAACTCTAAAGACAAGCCTGGTAATGTCGGCACCTTCCCAGATCGTTGAATATGCACTAGCGTAGACAATAGCAAAGATACTTATACTTATAAAAGCCAAAAAGATAAACAGTTTGATCGGAAAACTACTTGAATATTTCTTATTGACTGCTGTAAGTAGGAGCGCTGCGGCCAAGAAAAATGCGCTGATATGGTTGAGGATTGAAAGTGAGACGACAACAGCACTTACCCCAATTAGTGCAAGGCGCAGACTCAAATTTCTTTTACCAGCAAGATTATACATCTCAAATCCAAAAATCACCAAGGCAAAGCTTATTCCTTGAGACAAGAAGTTATTAGACAGCAGTATCGCTGACGGCAAGGAAAACATAGATATAAATAATAGCAATGAAACGGAGCTTACTTTTTTTCTTCTGCATTTATTCATAGATAGAGAAAAATGAAATATTACCATATGAGCAAAGAATGGGATTGTGGAGAGAGCCGTGGTCTCTTGACCACCGGCAACACCGCCAG
>JAIXOF010000003.1 GCA_027486935.1 Cyanobium sp. C1_MAG_00004
CTTGAGCGATTAGGACTTGATGGCCTGTGTTGCGTTTTATCGAGAATGCCGCGCTATTCGACATTGTTCAGTTATCTCGTTCCTGTTTGAAATCTGACTACGTTGTTGTTATCGTTGCTGGATTCATGATTTAATGTTGATTGGCGGCATCTATTCTCGCCTCAACGCTTTTCGACAGTATGTGGTTAATCTCTAGTTCTGCCTGTGTGCTGCATTGAGTGCCGCATGCCGTTCGTTCGTGCCCGTACAGGAATACCCCCTCTTTTTTCTTTTTTTCTCTGGGTGGTCCACATCCTCGGCGATCGACGGCGATCCCAAGGTCAATATTGTAATGTTTTCTCTGGAAACTGGTGGAGCTTTGGCTCTGGGCTTGTTGACCGCAACACTTCCAAACTTAGTCTTTTGCATAAAAATTGTTTAACCCTGTTCATTCCGTCTGCACCCCAGAGAGGAAGACGCGATTGATCGGGAGGCATGCGTTTTGATCCGAGTCTGGCAGTTGCCAAGCTCAGGGGTTTTTCTTTGACGCCTGCAGCGTTCTTAGTGCCATGGTCACTGCTCGCTTATTGTGTTGTATCCGTTTGCTGTCATTGGAGCGGGGATTGGATTTTTTATAGATTGGCTCGAGAGTAATGCCCACTTCAAATTACTTCCTTATTGTCATTTTCTGCAGTGAGGCTGATGAAAGCTTGTCTTATAGTGATCTTTGCGGATCGGTAGTCTGAGATCTGTACATTGATCCATGAGCTTTGCGACCCATGAATGCATCCTCGTCGTCACCTCAGGCCCCTGCTTTCGGTCATTCGTCCTCGTGGCGACAGCTCGAGCCATGGTCAGCCGATGGAGAAGAGCCGGCGGCATCAGCCCAGTTGTGGGGACTTGCCATGCGCACAGCTTCAGGCCTGCGTCTGGGATACAGGCTGACCTGGACTCCTACCGCATTCACGCCGAAGTTGCAGCCGCCTGCCGCGACAAGTTCAGAACCACAGCGCATGGATGGTCTCTGGCAGCACACCTGCTTTGAGGCCTTTCTCGGCATTTCAGGATCCAATGCTTACTGGGAGTTCAATCTTTCTCCTTCTTTGGACTGGAATGTTTATCGGTTTACCAGCTACCGCAAGGGTCAACAAGTGGAGCGAACTTATGCCTGCATGCCACTGCAGGTCATTGGTCCCAAATCGGCACCGGCTGCCGGTGATTGTCGTCTTGCTGCGCCAAGAGCCATGTTGGAGCTTGAGCTGACCTGTGCCCTGCCACCAGACCTTGATGATCTTGTGTCATCTTCGCCCTCTCTTGACCTTGGACTCAGCGCTGTGCTCGAGGCCCGTGATGGTGCCCTCAGCTACTGGGCCCTAAACCACCCTGGGACTGAGCCTGATTTTCACGACCGCCGTGGCTGGAGTCTGCGGTTGTGAATCGCTGCCGCCGCACCGCCACCACCCCGCCGAAGCCCGGCACCGGTGCGCTGCATTTGCGCAGTTCCAACGTGATCGGCACCGCTCCGTAGAGGGTCTCGGCCAGATCCAGCATCCGCTCGCTGTAGTGCTCGAGCGTCAGGCAGCGGATGCTGCGGGCCTGCTGCTGCAGCGCCGTGATCAGCTGGCTGTAATCGAGGGTGTCTGACAGGGCGTCACTGAGGGCAGCGGCGCTCAGATCCACGCTGAGTGCCAGATCCACTTCGAACCACTGTCCCAGCTCGCGCTCATGGGTGAGCACCCCGACGTGGGCCCACAGCCGCAGGCCCCGCACCAGGATCTGGTCGCTCACAACGGCAGGGGGCGGTGGCTGAACCGCCGCGCCCCGCTGGCGTAGTCGGCGGCGATGTGGCCCTGGCCCCGCAGCCGGTAGCGGTAGGTGACCAGACCCTCGAGCCCCACCGGGCCCCGCGGCGGTAGGGTCTGGGTGCTGATGCCCACCTCGGCCCCGAAGCCGTAGCGAAAGCCATCGGCAAACCGGGTCGAGCAGTTGAGGTACGCCCCGGCACTGTCCACCGCCGCCAGAAAGCGATCGGCGGCGATCGGGTCGTTCGTGCAGATCGCGTCGGTGTGGCGCGAGCCGTAGCGGCGAATGTGCTCCAGCGCCGCTTCGAGGTCGTCGACCACCCGAATCGCCAGGATCAGGTCGCTGTACTCGGTGCTCCAGTCGTCATCGCTGGCGGCATGGCCCACCCCCAGCGCCATGGCGGCCTGATCCCCGCGCAGTTCGACGCCCGCCGCCTCAAAGGCCAAAATCGCCTGGGGCACAAATGTTGGCGCGATGGTGCGGTGCACCAGCAGGGTTTCGATCGCGTTGCAGGCTGCCGGGTACTGGGTCTTGGAATCGAGGGCCACCCGCAGCGCCAGGTCAGGGTCGGCAGCGGCATCGACAAACAGATGGCAAATGCCATCGGCATGCCCCAGCACCGGGATGCGGGTGTTGTCCTGAATGAAGCGCACCAGGGCGTTGGAGCCCCGCGGAATGATCAGATCGACCAGACCGTCGAGCTTGAGCAGGCCCAGGCTTTCCTCACGGCTGGTCAGCAGCTCGAGCGCCGTGGGCTCGACGGTGCTGGCGGCCAGCCCGGTCTGCAGGGCGGTCATGATCGCTGCGCAGCTGCGCGAGGCTTCACGGCCCCCCTTGAGCAGGGCGCCGTTGCCGGAGCGGATCGCCAGGGCGGCGATCTGCATCACGGCATCCGGCCGTGCTTCAAAGATCACCCCCAGCACCCCCAGGGGCACGCTGACGCGCTCGAGCACCAGCCCGGTGTCCAGCTCGGTGTGCAGCTGCCGCACCCCGATCGGGTCGGCCAGCTGGGCCACCTGGCGCACCCCATCGATGGCGGCTGTCAGTTTGGGGCCATCGAGCTTGAGCCGAGCCACCAGGGCCTCGGCCAGCCCCTCGCTGGCGGCGGCCTGCAGATCGGTCTGGTTGGCCGCCACGATTGATTCTTGAGCTGCCTCGAGGGCATCGGCCATCGCCAGCACCGCGCTGCGCCGGTCGGCGTCGCTCTGTTGCCCCAGGGCCATGGCGCTGCGGCGCACGGCGGCGGCCCGTTGCAGCAGGTCGGGGCTTGGATCGGGAACGCTGGTGCTCATCTGCCCATCATCCCAACCGCCGGGCGGCCAGCAGGGCGGCCCCTAGCCGGCCGGCGCCATTGCCCAGCGCAGCGGGGCCGATGCGCAGGCCTTCGCGGCTGGCGGCCTGCACGCGGCTGTCGACCTGCTGCCACAGAGCCGGCAAAAAATGGCGGCTGGCGGCGCTCAGGCCGCCCCCCAGCAGCACTAGCTCGGGGGTGAAGACGTACACCAGCGAGCTGATGCCCACCCCCAGCAGCTCGCCGTAGCGCTGCCACACGGCCAGGGCTTCGGCGTCGCCGGCATCGGCGCTGCGGTTGAGCGCGTCGGGGGGCTGTGGGCTCAGCCGCGCCAGCCCGCGGATGCTGCAGAACGATTCGAGCGAGCCCCGGTTGCCGCTGTTGCAGGGCGGGCCTGCGGGATCCAGTCCGATCAGCCCGGGTTCAGCCGCCGCACCCTTGGGGCCCATGAATAACTGGCCCCCCAGCAGCACGCCGCCGCCCACGCCGGTGCCCAGGGTCAGCAGCACGACGTCGCTGCAGTCACGCGCCGCGCCGCTGTGGTGTTCACCCAGCAGGGCGCAGTTGCCGTCGTTGGCACAGGTCACGGGCCGCTCGAGCAGCGGTTCGAGCCAGTCGGCCAGCGGCACATCGATCCAACCCGGCAGGTTGATGGCGACGCGTGCCACCCGCCCCGTCCGGTCGGCGGGGCCGGGATGGCCAATGCCGACCAGGCCTGCGCGGCGGTCGGGGTCGAGCTGGGCCACCGCCTCGGCGATCGCCACGGTGACCGCGCCCGGCATGGCGGGCTGCGGCGTTGGCACATCGAGCTGGGCCAGCAGCTGGCCCTGGGGGCTGAACCGGCCCAGCTTGATTGCCGTACCGCCCAGGTCGATGCCGATCAGCTCGCCGGCGGCTGGTTTGCCCTGTGCCATCAGCGTCAGAATCGGAAGAACAATTGCAGCTGGGTCTGCCAGGCCCCCTGGGTGTCGACCGAACCCTGCACGTTGAGCAGGTCGGTGGCCCGCACATTCAGGTTGACCTGGGTCGGCACGTCCGAACGGTTCGGCGCGGCCAGCACCGACACATTGAACCGCTCGGTCACATCGAGGCCGATCTCAGAGCCCAGCACCAGCTGGGGTGCCAGGCGCTGCGACTGCAGCGCCGCATCGCTGGTCACATTGGGGTTCACGTAGGTCGGGTACAGGGCAAAGCTGACCCGCTGGCCCAGGGCGTCGCTGAGCCCGCCCAGCACCGGCGACAGCAGGGTCTGACCCACAACGGTGGCGATCGCGGCACCGGCTCCGGTGCCGCTCAGGCCCGCCAGGGAATTGCCGCCGATCAGGGCGATCAGGCGCGACTCGGGCATGGGCGGGCTGCTGCGCAGCTTGAGGCTCTGGACCAGACGGTCGGCCGGGCCGCTGACGCTGACGGTGATGCGCACCAGGTTGAGCTGGTTGAGGGAGGTCAACCCGCCCTGGGCCTCGATCTCGGCCAGCGAGGGGGTGCCTGCTGTCCCCAGACCGGCCACCGCCAGGTTGTCGGAGACCCGGGTGAGCATGGCGATGTCGAGGTAGGGGATCAGCCCCAGGGCTGGGGTGAACACGGCCACGTTGGGGGCATCAGGATCCAGGCTGAAGCTGGTGGTGAACAGGTTCAGCCGTCCCTGCAGCAGGCGCACCACGCCGCGGGCCCGCAGCGTCGGATCGAGCCGTCCGCTCAGCCGCAGCAGCCCCGCCGTGGTGAAGCTGGCGGCATTGGGCACCACGATCCTCAGGTCGGGGCCCAGCCTCAGGCGCAGGTCGTTGAAGCCCAGAACCGAAAAGCGCGGCACCGCCTGCAGCACGTCCTGGCTGGTGTTGCTCTCGACTTCGGCGCCCACCAGCAGCAGGGGACTCTTGAAATCCCAGTTCTCCTGGAGCAACTGGGCGACCCCTTTGCGCGGGGCGGCGGGCGCCTGCCCCGGTCGGGTCGGTGCCAAGCGCCCGCGCTGGGCGTTGATGACGCCGCGCTCAATTCCCAGATCGCCGCCCATCTGCACGTCGCGCAGACTGCCGCTAATCGTCAGGGTGCCGTCGGCGATCGCACGGATGCGCGGCAGGTTGAACGGCACCTGGACCAGGTTGACGCTCAATGGTGGTTCGGTGTCCGTCGGCTCGAGCAGTCCCAGGTGGCCGCTGCCGCTGACCACGCCGCTGCCGACCCGGGCCTTGAGCTCCTGCACCAGCAGCTGCTCAAAATCGAAGACCACCGTGGCCTCCAGATCCTCCACGGTCTGACCGATGAAGCCCAGTTGGCCGCCGCGCATGCGCAGAAAGCCGTTGGCGATCGGGGCGTTGAGACTGCCCCGCAGCAACAGCTGCAGGTCGGCACTGCCCCGCTGCCAGCTGAACCCGGGTTCGGCACCTCTCGTCAGAAATTGCAGGCCGTCGCCACGGCTGGCCAGCCGCAGTTCCAGTTGCTGGGCATCCGGGTCCAGCGGCAGCACCCCCGCTAGCTCGAGCGGGCTGGAAGCGCCCTGGGCCTGCAGGGCCAGATCGAGCTGCAGTGACTTGCCGCGCAGAGCAATCGCGCCGCGCAGCAGGTCGAGCCCCGTGGGGCCGTATTGCGCCTGCTGCAGGCCCAGCTGCAGGTTCAGGCTGGGTCCGCTGCGGCCCAGCCCGTAGCGACCGCTCAGGTTCAGATTGCCCCGCAGCGTCTCGGGCACCGGAGCCAGCAGGGCCAGCAGGGACAGGGGCAGCCTCTCCAGGCTCAGGCTTCCCTGCCCCTGACGCCAGGGGCCGTTCAGGGTGATCACGAACGGCTCGGTCGCCAGGGCCAGGTCCTGGTCATCGCTGAGGCGCCAGAGGTGCCCTTTGGCGGCCAGGTCCAGGCGGGCCCGGGCCAGGTCGGGCCCCTTGAGGCTGATGTCGGCATCGACGCGGGTCTGCAGCCGCCGCAGCCGTTCCGCCAGCGATCCTCCCTGGTTGCCATCGCCGCGGGGGCTGGCGGCCAGCCGCGCCTGGGCCCTGGCCAGGGCTTCGAGCTGGTCCTGCAGGCTCTGGCCCAGGGTGTCGAGCATCAGCTGTCCCAGGTCGCTGGCCCGGCCCAGGTTGGTGATGCCCTGGCCCTGCCACTGGGGCCAGAGGTCGGCCAGTTGCTGAAGGGTGTCACGCGAGAGGCCGCGGGCCCGCAGGTTGAGGGCAAACGGTCCGCGCCAGTTGCCCTGTCCATCAGCGTTGAGTTCGCCCTGGCCCAGGGGTTTGAGGTTGCCGCTGAACCCATAGCGACCCTGGCGGTAGCTGCCCTGGAGCACCAGGCTCTGCAGCTGCAGACCCAGCAGGGCTGGCCGTTCCAGCGTGGCCTTGCCGCTGAATGCCAGCGGTTGCAGCCCCAGGTCACCGGCGCCGCTGAGCCGACCCCGCAGCGGCTGGGCCAGCTGACGGGGACCCAGGCTCAGGCTGAGGCCATTGAGCAGCAGCCCGCGGGCCTGCCAGCTGTACTGCCGGGGCAGCCCCCTGAGGCTCAACTGGCCGTCGCTCCGGTTCAGCAGCACCCGGGTGGGCAGCCAGCCCCGGTTGACGGTGGCCGTCAGGCTGCCGGCGGGGGCTGGCGCCTGGGCCGCCATGGTCAGCTGTCCACCGCCCCCCGGGCTGCCCTGCCAGCGGCCCTGCCAGCGCTCGTCCAGGGCCAGGGGGCCTGCCTGCAACCCCTGCACGCCCAGTTCGAGGTCGGGCACCAGCGCCGTCAGCGGCCCGCCGATGCGACCGCGGGCATCCAGGCTGCCGCCCAGGCGGGCCCCCAGCAGCGGTTGCAACCGGGCCAGCGGGTAGCGCTGCAGCACCAGTTGCAGCTGCAGGGGCCCGCTCTGCAGGCCGCTCTGCAGGCCGCTCTGCGTGCCACCGCTCCTGCGGGGGCGCAGCGGCAGGCTGCCGCTGGCCTGCAGGTGGGCGCTGCGCAGATCCAGCAGCCGCAGAGTGCCGTCCGACCAGCGCAATGAGGCCCGCCAGGGGCCCAGCAGCGGGTCCTGGCGCCGCTCCACGCTCAGGGCCAGCAGCGGCCGGCGCCAGCTGCCGCTGGCCTGCAGGGTTCCCTGCAGCGGCGACTGCTGCAGCCAGTTCGGCAGCCGCCGGCCCCCTGGCAGATCGGCGGGGCGGATCTGCCATTGGCTCAGCAGACGAGGGGTCGGTGTCAGCTGCCCGTTGCCCGTGATCCTGGAGCTGCCGCTGCTCAGCTCCAGGGCCTTGATCACCAGCCGACCGTCAGTGCTCCATTGGGCCTGGCCGCTGGCCTGACCGCGCCAGCTGCCCCAACGCAGGGGCGTGGCAACCAGGTTCAGGGTCTGGCCCTGGCAGCGCAACCGCAGCGGGCCGCCTGTGGCTGGCAGGTCGGTGGCGCTGAGCTGACCGCGGCAGGCCGGCTGGCCATCGCGCCAGCGCAGATCGAGGGCCCCGTTCAAGGTTCCCGGCAGGGCCTGCGGTTGACGCAGCGGCAGCAGGCCCACCAGCTCGCTCAGGGCGATGCGCCTCAGTTGCAGTTGCCCCTGCCACTGCTGGGGTGCCCACTGACCCTGGCCCCGCAGCTGCAGCAGACCGCCGCTGCGGCCGCCCAGGGGCCGCAGGCTGCCGGCCACCACCACTTGCCGCCGTTGCGGCCGCACCTGCACCGCAGCCGCCAGGGCGTAGCGCCTGCCGCTGGGCTGGACCAGCACAGTGGCCGGCCGACGCCACTGGAGCTGCAGATCCAGGCGCGGTGGTGTTTGACCGGCCCGGCTAGGGCCTGGGCGCCAGTAGCGGCCCCGGCTGTCAGGGCGTAGCACCACCCGGGTCGGCCCCAGCTCGAGTCGCAGGCTCAGCAGGCCCTGCCGCAGGCTCGCCAGCGGTGCCACCGTCACCCGAACCGACCCCACTGTGAGGCTGGAGCGGTAGTCGCCCCGGGCGTCGATTCGGCTGGGACCCAGTTCGAGCCCCCAGGGCCGCAGCCCCTGGTAAGAACCCAGCCGCAAGGGCTGGCCCACCACGGTGCTGAGCGACTGTTCCAGCTGCGGTGTCCACCGCCTGACCAGCTCGCCTGTGAGTCGGTCAGCCGTGGCCAAAACCACCACCACCGAGCCCAGGGCGCCGGCACCAATCAGCAGCGGGCCCCTGAGCCTGGGCAAGACCACCATTCGCCGGGGGCAGCCCGAGCCAGCGTTCGGCGCAATATAAGGGGCTTGTCTCGCCTCTCCCAGCCCATGCCCACCGATCCGATCCTGCTGGAGGCTGGCCGGTGGCTGGGCGTGGCCAGCGGGCTGCTGTTCGTGCTGATGCTGCTGGGCTTTCGCCTGGGCTGGGGCATCCGCTTCAGGCTGGTGGGGGTGACCAGCTTCACCACCCTGCTGGCGATCGCCTGCGTTGCTTTTGCGATCAGCTACAGGCCGCGACTGCTGGTGCCGGGTGCGGTGTCGGTGCCGGTGGTGTTCGACAACGGCGGCGACCTGGTGATCGCTGCTGCCCCGGCCGACCTGGCCGAGGCCGCCGTTGCCCCCACGCTCGAACAGGTGGCCAGCAACCTGCGCGGCAGCGGCCGGGCCACCCGCGACGGTCTGGTCACCGTGCGCTTGCGGCGCATCGAGGCGGTCGGCGACGGCACCGACCGTCCCCAGGTGCTGGCCGAGGTGCGCCGCAATCTGCTGAACGGTGAGCTGCTGCCCCCGCTCTGAGATGGAGCATGCCTTTTCTCTGCCTGCTCACTTCAGCTCTGAGCAGGAACGGTTGGCGGCGGCCGGCATCGACAGCTGGCACCAGCTCGCCGATCTGGACCAGGCCAGCCTGCGGCAGCTCGGACGCTCTCCTGGGGTCAGCGAGGCCCGGTTGGTTCGCCTGCAGGGTCAGGCCCGGTTGGTGATGGAGCTTGACCTGGCACCGGGCGATGCCGCCTTGCTGTTGCATGCCGGCATCGCCACGGCCAGGGGTCTGCAGCAGGCGGATCCCCACCGGTTGTTGCAGCAGATCCACCGCCTGCAGCGCCAGCTGACCGGGCGGGCCGTGCCCCTGATCGATCTGGCCACCCTGCGTTGTTGGATGGTGAAGGCCGCTGCGGTGGCACCCGGTCGCTCTTGGAACTGACCCTTGGCACCGGCGCAGGCGGCATCGCCTTCGTGAAATGAAGCAAAGAGCCTCCCTGCTGCCCATGCGGCGCCTTCTGCCCACCCTGGCCCTGTTGCTGGCGGCCCTGCCGGCCTGGGGACAGCAGTCGGCCCTGCTCGAATCGGTGCGTCAGAACCCCCAGCGCGGCAAGGCCCTGTGTCAGCAACTGCGCCAGCTGAACGCCCAGGGCATCAGTTTCACTGCCAACCAGGTGACGACGATCGTGGCGCGCGAGCAGAACCTGAGCCCCACCGACGCCGAGGTCGTGCTCACCTATGTGGTCGGCTTTCACTGCCCCGATGTGCGCTGAGTGAGCGAGGCCATCTGCGCCGTTGACCGCAGGCTGGTCTGCAGCGATGGGGTGGAGCTGGTGTCTCGCCTCTGGCAGCCACCCGGCGGCGGTCCCTGGCCGGTGTTGCTGATGCGCCAGCCCTACGGCAGGGCTATCGCCTCGACCCCCACCTATGCCCATCCGCGCTGGTACGCCGACCACGGGTTTCTGGTCGTGGTTCAGGACGTGCGGGGTACGGGCGATTCAGGCGGCAGCTTTCTCGGCTTTGCCCAGGAGGCCCGCGACAGCGCCGAAACGGTCCTGTGGGCGCGGCAGCTGCCAGGCAGCTCAGGTCGTCTGGGCACCTACGGCTTTTCGTACCAGGGGCTGACCCAACTGCTCAACGACGACCCCGGCCAACGGCCCGAGGCCCTGCCCGATGCCCTGGCCCCGGCCATGTGCGGTCTCGATGAACGCTCGCACTGGTGCGCCAGCGGCGGGGCCCACTGGTGGGCCCTGTGCCTGGCCTGGGGGCTGCAGCTTGCTGCCCTGCAGTGCCGGCGCCGCGGCGATGCCAATGGTTGGCAGCGGATTCGCACCAGCCTCAGGTCGCAGCGGTTCCTGGATGAGGGCCTGGAGCTGCTGCTGCAGCTCGATCCCACCAACATGGTTCTGGCTTGGTTGCTGCGGGATCCGGCAGAGCCCGCTGGCTGGCCGGTCCATCCGGTCGCCCCTGGCATCTGGAGCCGGCCGATGCTGCTGATCGGCGGCTGGCACGACCCCCACCTGCCGGGGGTTCTCGATCTGCTGCAGCGTGCCAGGGCCAGCGGCGCCAACCCCTGGCTGCGCATCGGTGCCTGGACCCACCTCAACTGGCAGGGGGGGCTGGACCGGCTGCAGCTGGATTTCTTCAGGCATCACCTGCAGGGTGCCGCTGACACCCCTACCCCCTGGGCGGCGCCCCAGCAGCTGCTGCAGGATCTGGGCAACCGCCGCTGGCAGAGCCGGGATCCGGCCCAGAGCACCGGCCAGCGCTGGCATCTGCGCAGCGATGGCCTGGCTGCGATCGACAGCGATGAGGGGCAGTTGGGCGCCGCTCCGGGTTCGGGGACGGTGGTGATCGTTCACGATCCCTGGCGCCCCCACCCCGGCCGCGGCGGGCATCTGGGACTCGATGCCGGCAGCTGCGAGCGCACCGATCTGGATGCCCGCAGCGATGTGGCCTGTTTCAGCAGCGAGCCCCTGGCGGCGCCGCTCGAGCTGTGCGGTCAACCCCGGTTGGTCTTGGAGGCCTGGGCTGATCAGCCCGGTTTTGACCTGTGGGCCTCGCTGGCCCAGGTCGACCCCCAGGGGGCTGTGCAGCAGCTCAGCAGTGGGGTGA
The DNA here is from genome assembly GCA_027486935.1 of Cyanobium sp. C1_MAG_00004. Taxonomy (GTDB): domain Bacteria; phylum Cyanobacteriota; class Cyanobacteriia; order PCC-6307; family Cyanobiaceae; genus RGUW01. The sequence continues at coordinate 10,812 of JAIXOF010000003.1, forward strand.
TCCGGTGCACCGGCGAGGACTGTCTGCGTCCGCAGCCATGCCGGCTGGACCTGCAGCCGTTGTTGTTCACGGCCGCACAGGGGGCTCGGTTGCGGCTGTCGATCGCCCTGGCCGCCTGGCCCCAGATCGCGGTCAATGCCGGCGACGGCACCCTGCCCCGCTCCAACGCCGGCCCGTGCCACCGGGTGATCACCGTGGTGCTGCAGCTCCAGGCAGCCAGCTTCAGCATCCTGCCGATGATTGGGGCAAACTGAGGCCCACCTCTGTGGTCCCCATGCTGCCCAGGCTGCGTTGCCTTCCCCTGGTTCTTGTGGTCTCAGCCCTGGTCGGGGCCCAGCCGCTTCTTCCAGCCCTGGCCCAGACCCAGAAGCCCACTGCGGCCCAGCCGGCAGCCGGTCTGAGCGTCGAGCAGGCCCGCGCTGCGGCGACCCGCATCCTCGAAACCCTGAAAAACCGGGATGCCAGGGCCCGCTATGCCCAGTTCGCGCCTGAGATGCAGGCGATCACCAGCCCTTCGATGATCGCTGCCACCATGCGCAGCCAGCCTCCGATCGTCGGGTTTACGTTGCTGAGCGTGCGCAGCGGCGTCAGCAGCAGCATCGTCGAGGCCGAAATCAACACCAAGCTCGGCAACAGGGTTGTGTTTCTGGTGCTGAATCCCCAGGGCCGGATCAAGGCCTACTACATCGACCGCGCCGATGACCCCTCTAGCGAGGTGGCCCGCCAGTTCGCCAGGGCCCTGAGCACCGGCAATTTCATCACCGCCCAGAGCTATCTCAGCCCTGAGTTCCAGCAGGAAATCACCCCGGCGGTGCTGCAATCCCGCTGGCAGGAGCTGCAGAAGCTCACCGGCACCTTTTTGCGGGTCGGCCGCGCCGTCGAAGCCGAGCGCACGACCGATTCCCAGCTGGTGCTGGTGAACCTGGTGTTCAACCGCCTGAGCGACAACCTGTTCGTGGTGCTCAACAACGTCAATCAGATCACCGGCATCGACTTCCCCGAGGTCGACCCCCTGGCGTCCCCGATTCGCTGATCCGCGTTCAGCAGGCTGAACAACGGGCTTAAGCTCCCGGCTCAACTGCCGCATCGCCATGGCCACGCTGAGCCTCGACTGGATGGTTGAGGACGCCCACCGCCTGGCCGAGTGTCGCCATGACCATCCCTTTGCGGTGCTGGGCCCCCAGCCCCTCGAGGGTGGCGGCTGGGTGGTGCGGGTCTGGATGCCCGACGCCGAGCGAGTCGAACTGTTGCAGGGTGGCCAGTCCCTGGCGATGGAGGCCCCCAACCACCCGTGGGTGTTTGAGCTCAAACTGGACCAGAACCCAGGCAGCGGTTACCAGTTGCGGGTGATGCGCGGGGGCATCGAGCACGTCCAGCACGATCCCTGGGCCTTCCGCGAGGAGTGGATGGGTGAGCTCGACCGGCTGCTGTTTGCCGAGGGCAATCACCACCACATCTGGCGGCGCATGGGCGCCCATCTCACCGAGCGTGATGGTGTGGCCGGTGTCATGTTCTGCCTCTGGGCGCCCAACGCCCGCAGCGTCTCGATGCTGGGTCTGTTCAACGGCTGGGACGGGCGCATGCATCCGATGCAAAGCCGTCTGGGCGGCTGCTGGGAGCTGTTCATCCCCGGTCTGGGCGCCGGCGAGATCTACAAATACGAGATCCGTACCCAGCAGGGCCACTGCTATCAGAAGGCTGATCCCTACGGCTTTCACCACGAGGTGCGCCCGGCCAATGGCTCGATCGTCGAACCGATGGACCAGGGCCGCTACGGCTGGAGCGACGGGGCCTGGATCGCCGAACGGGACAGCCGCAACCCGCTCGAGCAGCCGGTGGCGGTGTACGAAATGCACCTGGGCAGCTGGATGCACGCCAGCGCCGATCAGCCCTACATCGAGCCCGATGGGACCCCTCGCCCGCCCGTGCCGGCAGCCGACCTCAAGCCCGGTGCCCGCCTGCTCACCTACCCCGAACTGGCCGATCGGTTGATCCCCTATGTCAAGGCCCGGGGATTCACCCACATCGAACTGTTGCCGATCTCTGAGCATCCGTTTGATGGCTCCTGGGGCTACCAGGTGACCGGCTGGTACGCCCCCACCAGCCGTTACGGCACCCCCGATGAGTTCCGGGCCTTCGTCGACCGCTGCCACAGCGAAGGCATCGGCGTGATTCTGGATTGGGTTCCGGGCCATTTCCCCAAGGATGCCCATGGTCTGGCCTTCTTTGATGGCGCCCACCTCTATGAGCACGCCGATCCCCGCATCGGCGAGCACAAGGAATGGGGCACGCTGATTTTCAATTACAGCCGCAACGAGGTCCGCAACTTCCTGGTTGCGAACCTTGTCTATTGGTTCGAAGAGTTCCACATCGATGGCATCCGGGTGGATGCGGTGGCCTCGATGCTCTACCGCGATTACCTGCGGCCCGATGGCGAGTGGTTACCCAACGACCAGGGCGGCCGCGAAAACACTGAAGCGGTCCAGTTTCTGCAGCAGGCCAACCATGTGCTGTTCCAGCACTTCCCGGGGGCGCTTTCGATCGCCGAGGAGTCGACCACTTGGCCGATGGTGACCCAGCCCACCAACATCGGTGGATTGGGGTTCAACCTCAAATGGAACATGGGTTGGATGCACGACATGCTCGATTACTTCGAGCTTGACCCCTGGTTCCGTCAGTTTCATCAGAACAACGTCACCTTCTCGATCTGGTACGCCTTCACCGAGAACTTCATGTTGGCCCTCAGCCACGATGAGGTTGTGCACGGCAAGAGCAATCTCCTGCACAAGATGCCCGGTGACGACTGGCAGAAATTTGCCAATGTGCGGGCCCTGCTCGCATACATGTGGACCCATCCCGGCAAGAAGACCATCTTCATGGGCATGGAGTTCGGTCAGCGGTCCGAATGGAATGTCTGGGGTGATCTGCAATGGGAACTGCTGCAGCACGCACCGCACCAGGGCCTGCAACATCTGGTCGATGACCTCAACGTCTTCTACAAATCAGAGCGGGCGCTCTGGGGGGACGACTTCAGTGAGTACGGCTTCCAGTGGATCGACTGCAATGACACCCGCCACTCGGTGATCAGTTTCATGCGCCGCGAGGGGGCCACCGGCCGCTGGCTGGTGGTGGTGGCCAACTTCACCCCCCAGAGCCATTCCCATTACCGCGTCGGGGTGCCGCTCGAGGGCTTCTACGCCGAGGTGTTCAACACCGATGCCGAGCGCTACGGCGGCAGCAACCTGGGCAACCTGGGCGGCAAGTTCACCGATCCGTGGTCGATCCACGGCTACGAGAACTCCCTGGACCTCTGCCTGCCCCCGTTGTCGGTGCTGGTGTTCCGCCGCGATGAGCTGCGCAGCCAGGAGCTGCTCTGTGACGAAGCCCCGGAGGCTGCTCTGCCCGAGGCCTGATGCCGGGGTCTGTTCAGGTAGGTTCGCCCCTGATCAGGCCCCTTTGCCCGCCGTGTCTGCCATGACGAGTCCTGCCCCCCTGCTGCTGCGCGCTGCCCGTGGGGAGCAGGTGGACCGTCCACCGGTGTGGATGATGCGCCAGGCCGGCCGCTACATGAAGGTCTACCGCGACCTGCGGGACCGTCACCCTGGCTTCCGGGAGCGTTCCGAGAACCCCGATCTCTCCTACGAGATCTCGATGCAGCCGTTTCACGCCTTCAAACCCGACGGCGTGATCCTGTTCTCGGACATCCTCACGCCGCTGCCCGGTATGGGCATCGATTTCGACATCGTCGAAAGCAAGGGTCCCCTGATCCAGGACCCCATCCGCAACCTGGCTCAGGTCGAGGCGCTGCGGCCCCTGCAGCCGGCCGAGACCATGCCGTTTGTCGGTGAGGTGCTGACGCGCCTGCGCCAGTCCGTGGGCAACGAAGCCGCCGTGTTGGGCTTTGTGGGCGCTCCCTGGACCCTGGCGGCCTACGTGGTTGAGGGCAAGAGCAGCAAGAACTATGCGGTGATCAAGGCGATGGCCTTCCGCGAACCTGCGCTGCTGCACCGCCTGCTCGACCATTTTGCCGAGTCGATCGCGGTCTACCTGCGCTATCAGATCGATTCGGGCGCCCAGGTGGTCCAGATGTTCGACAGCTGGGCCGGCCAGCTCAGCCCCGCCGATTACGACACCTTCGCCGCTCCGTACCAGAAGAAGGTGGTCGATCTGGTCAAGCAGACCCATCCCGACACCCCGTTCATCCTCTACATCTCGGGCAGTGCCGGTGTGATCGAGCGCATGGCCCGCACCGGTGTCGACATCGTCTCGCTCGATTGGACCGTCGACATGGCTGAGGGGCTGGCCCGCCTGCCCGAGCACGTCGGTGTGCAGGGCAATGTGGATCCCGGTCTGCTGTTTGGTACCCCCGAAGCGATCCGCGACCGTATCGATGACACGGTGCGCAAGGCCCGCGGCCGCAAGCACATCCTCAACCTGGGCCACGGCATCCTGCCGGGCACCCCTGAAGAGAACGGCCGCGCATTCTTTGAAGCCGGAAAGTCGGTGATGGAGCGCCTCGGAGCCGCCGCTTGAGCACTCCGGCGCCGACAGCCGCAGCCGCCAGGCCTGCCCGCATCCTGATCACCGGCGCAGCGGGCTGCGTCGGTCAATACATCAGTGAACGGCTGTACAACACCACCGACGCCCAGCTGCTGCTGCACCTGCGCGATCCAGCCAAGCTCACCGCCGTGCCGGCAGATGATCCCCGCATCACCCTGCTGGTGGGGGATCTGCGGGATCTCGAACCCCATGCCGCCCAGATCGCCACAGCAACCCGGGTCATTCACACCGCCACGGCCTGGGGCGATCCCGAGCGGGCTCAGCAGGTCAACGTGGTGGCGGTCAAACGGCTCCTGGCCCTGCTGAACCCAGCTGTGGTCGAGCAGGTCATTTACTTCTCGACCGCCAGCATTCTGGATCGCAACCTGCAGTTGCTGCCCCAGGCTGCCCAGTTCGGGACCGAATACATCCAGACCAAGGCCCTCTGCCTGCAGCAGCTCGAGCAGCACCCCCTGGCGGAGCGCATCGTCGCGGTGTTTCCGACCCTGGTGTTTGGCGGGCGCATCGGTGAGGCGGGCCGCTGCAATGGCGGTGACCGCCACCCCACCAGTTATCTGACCGCGGGCCTGGCTGAGGCGGTGCGCTGGCTGCCCCTGGCCAAGTGGCTGCGGGCTGACGGCAGCTTCCATTTCATCCATGCGGCCGATATCGCGGCTGTCTGCTGCCATCTGGCGACCACGGCCCATGGCCCCAATCCAGAGCCCCACCAGGCGGCGGTGCGTCGGCTGGTGCTGGGCCAGGAGCCTGTCACCCTCAATCAGACCCTGCGGCAGCTCAGCCGTTGGCGCCGCGGTTGGTATCCCCCGGTGGGCTTTCCCCTTTCGGGCTGGCTGATCGATGGTCTGATCCGGTTGCTGCGGCTCGAGATCACCCCCTGGGACCTGTTTTCGATCCAGCAGCGCCATTTTGTCCACCAGCCGGTGAGCCCCCCCGAGCGCTTTGGCCTGGTGAGCCTGGCCCCGACCCTGCAGGCCATCTTTGAGACCGCGGGGCTGCCCCGGGCCTGATGCGGGTCTGACGCAGGCGCGAATTGTTTCGAACCAGTCGCGCCGTTGCAACATCTGGCACGTTGAGGCCTCACCAGGCCCTATTTTTTTGCGGTATTCGTGCACGCAAGCGCCTTCCCATGCGCCGTCTCTTCTCTCTGCTCGCTCTCTGCCTGGCGCTGGTGCTGGGTGCAGCCCCGAGCTTTGCCGCCGACGTGGCCCATGGTGGCCAGATCTTCTCGGCCAACTGCGCCGCCTGCCACATGGGTGGTGGCAACGTGGTTAACGCCGAGCGCACCCTCAAGCAGGACGCCCTCGAGGCCTATCTGGCCAACTACAGCAGCGGCCACGAGGCTGCCATTGCCTACCAGGTGACCAATGGCAAGAACGCCATGCCCGCCTTTGGTGGCAAGCTCAGCGAAGGCGACATCGCTGATGTGGCTGCCTACGTCGAAGACATGTCCCAGAAGGGTTGGGCCTGATCGCCTTCGGCGATTGGCCCCGGTCCCCGCGACCAGCCATCGACCCCGGCCACGGCCGGGGTTTTTTGTTGCCAGCCTCCCGGCGCTGTGGCCATGGTGGCCCTAGACGCGCTTGCGCCCATGGCCCAACCCCTGCCATTGCCCGCCAGGCCTGTGGCCCCTGTGCGCCAGCCCATGGCACCCGTTGAGGCTGGGGCGCGCGCCGTTCGTTTTTTTGCCCTCAGCCAGATCCCGGCGATCCGCCGTCTGTCGTGACAAGCCTCAATGCCGACCCCAACCTGCGCGCGGTGCTCGACACCAACGCCTTGGGCTGGACGCCGTCGCCGATGGCGGGAGTCGAGCGCCGGATGCTCGATCGCCACGGTGGCGAAGTGGCTCGGGCAACATCGATCGTGCGCTATGCCCCGGGCAGCCGTTTTGAACGCCATGTTCATGGCGGCGGCGAAGAGATCCTCGTGCTGGAGGGCACCTTTTCTGACGAGCA